>JAIRRQ010000101.1 GCA_031255895.1 Methanocalculaceae archaeon | reverse complement strand
TTTTCAAACATCACCCCGCATCCTCCAGCGATCAGACTCATCGAAATACCACCGTTGAATCCAGGGCGTTTTTTGTGATCCGCACGGTACACAGCAAGTGCTTTCCCGACTCTGCCATGACAGATGAACAGAATGATCAGCAGACCTCCAGTGATCCGTGCAGGAATCCATGCAAAAATATCATCCATCCGTGCAGCAAACCAACCTATACGAATCCGATCATCCATATAACCGAGCATTGCATCCATTGTATTCGTTGCCCGAAACATTGCCGCCCCAACAAGTCCCATTCCAAACAATAGTTCAAAGACGGCAAACCAGTAAAGCGGCGCAACAATGCTGTCCACCAAATTTTCCGCTGCTGATTCATATGCGGCAGATCGCATTTGTTCCAAAGATAGATTGTGTACATCACGACTAACCAACATCTGCGTTGTCGCTCGTCCTTCAGTTTCACTTCGGGTAAGTGCCGTTTCAACGGAGAACACATGTTTTTCAAGGGAACGGGACGCAAAACAGAGTGACAACAGTATCACTGCAATCGGAAGTTGGACAAACCAATATGCCTCCGGAATCAAGCAAATCAGAATGGATGGTACGACAAAGATCACAACGGTCAACTGCCATCCGATGACTCCGATGAATCGCTCAAGTCGTTTTGGATAATAGTTTGCTTTTCCCCACCATCCGATCAGTGTCCCAAGAAGAGCCACCGGATGCCAGAAGGAATGAGGATCTCCAATCAATCGATCTAGAATAATTGCGAAAAAAAATATTACTGCGCCGAATGCCATGCGATGATGACTCCGACGAGCATAACGAGATACACAATAATCGTCATGGCGTATCCGTCAATATTCAGATAACCAAATTGCCACAACACAATAATGATCGCAGTGACAATCGGAATAATGAAAATCATTACCGTTTCACCACTAACGAATGTCTTTTTCGGGTCGACGATCGATTCATTGGGGACAATGAACGAATCGGGTGCAGGAATTGGGCATGGTTTCAGCAGATTTACCGTAAACGCTTCGCGTCGCATGCCGTATCCAGTAATGATCTGCATGTCAAAACACCCTGCTCCCGCATCCACCTTCATCTTGATTTCAAGCTCCAATTCGCCTTCCACATAGATGTTTTCATACGTAAAATCTGTGTAGGCAGAGGCCTCACAACGCAGTGTTGCGTGTGTTGGGGAACCGCGATTCACAAATAGGATGTGCAGTGAAGTTCCTGCGCTCACATCCACGACATTGGTGGATAGTTCAAGGGAATTTATTCCCAGACGATTCAGCTGAATTTCAACAATGGCCATAGTAGAGCACCTCAGTCCTCCTGATTCGGGAGAAGGTTTGCAATGCCGGAGGAGATCGGATACACCCGTTTGCAGGATGTGCAAGTCAACAATCCTTCGACAATATCTGTATCATTACCCTCCATCTCTGTAAGCATAAAGTTTCCCTTGCAGACAGGACAGCAGATAATGTCAAGAACCCAGCGTTTCATTGAATTACAGTTCAGATCTTATATCGATGATCTGTGATTGTTCAGGGCCAGTCGAGATAATGCCAATCGGGCACCCTGTGTCAGATTCGATTTGCTCGAGAAATTCCCTGACCTTCGGAGTGAGTTTTCTGTACTCCCTAACACCGAAAACAGCCCTGTCGATATGATCGACACCAGTAATAGCAATTGTCGTACAACCATTGATCATTGCTGAGTAGCGCGCCATTTTTCCATCCCAAGTGCCAATCCTCCGTTCACGATGCGTAACGGTACCGAATTCCTGAATACCAATTGCAATAGACTGATCGTGGGTGAGTTCAGTTGGGAACGGTCCCTCTCCAACTCTGGTTGGAAATGCTTTGAAGACCACGACCACATCATCTATCTTGGTTGGACCGACACCCACATCAGCTGCCATCTGCGACGCGGATGTGTCTTTACTGGTTACAAATGGATAGTTTCCGTAGTAAAGAGAGATGCCAAAACCCTGCGTTCCCTCGATGATCAGAGAATCTCCCGCATCGATTGCATCGTTTACGTTCTGGGCAACATCAATAATATAAGGGGCAAGTTCAGGAACATCACTTGCGAGACGAGCTGTACGCATTACGCGATCGGAGTTTGCAGGACCACAGCCAGAACCAGTGGAACCAACCGTCTTGGAAAGGTGATCGTCGTGCTTGTCCTTGTAGATATGTTCTTCTTCGATGATTCCACAACGACTGTCAACAAAGGTACGATCTCTGCATCCAAGTACCCCCAACTCGTGGGAAAAGACCCGTGGATCAACCAAAACACCACTGCCGATCATGAGTTTTGCATGAGGATAGATAAACCCGGACGGTATCATCCGCACACCATATTTTTTATCACCCACGTCTACGGTGTGACCGGCGTTCGGACCAACACCGCCACGTGCAATAATTGTTGCTTTATCCTGTTGAGCAATGTGGGCGACGATTTTTCCTTTTCCTTCATCACCAAAAAAACCGCCGACAATGATCGTGCTTGGCATACTGTATCAATATCTATGGGCGGCTCAATCACATAAGGTCTTGGTTTTCAAGGATATCATCTCCAAGCGCTCAGAACACATTCAAGAATTTGTCGTGATCCCAATTACTAGATGATCCAGTTGTTTGAACCCAAAAATATTCTGGAAAAGATCGTTCCGCGTCCGTTGGGATATTTATCCAAATGAAACCTACACGTTTTGCGACGTAAATAATTCGTTGTCCAAAATTAATTGGAGATAAACTATCCAAAAACAATGCAGCAATATCCATCCAAAGGCATGAATGGATAGATATCATGACAAAAAATCCTATGTTTCGTCGCTATACACAATGCATCTAGATACGCATATTATGAACAATTTTCTAAAAATTAACCCTCCACTATTATTGCATATTGAATAAGTATTCATCCCAAACCTTTATTCCCCAACCTCTGCAAATAATATTACATGGATATCGAGACATGCATTGCAGACGCTTTTTCCGGTGAATCACAAGCAAATCGCAAGTACAAATCTTTCTCTGAAGCAGCAACAGACGAAGGATACAACCATGTTGCAAAACTTTTCCGCGCGACGTCAGCAGCAGAGGAGATTCACGCACGCCGTCTTCTCCGGATCAGCGGCTATATCGGACCGACCGTTGCAAATCTTCAGACCAGTATGTCAGGAGAACTGCATGAAACCAACGAAATGTATCCCTCATTCATCAAAGCTGCCGAGGCAGAAGATCGTCAAGATGCGCTCATCACCTTTGAACACGCGATGAA
>JAIRRQ010000100.1 GCA_031255895.1 Methanocalculaceae archaeon | reverse complement strand
GTAATTATCAATAATAACCTCTTTAGTCTTCGTCCGTTCCAATCATTTGATTGATCAAAATCTCTGCAATATCCGAACTGTACTCGCTGATTCTGTGCATACTATTTGCAATTGCTGTCATCGCAACAGCCTCTTTCACCCTCATTTTCTGCGTTGTTGCCGACAATGTATGATACCCAGGCTTCAATTCATACGCAGCCTCAATAATGGCATTTGCCTCTGGAATACTTTTTGCATAAATTGCCTTAATGCTTCGGTTGAAAATATCCAATGACGCCTCTCCTGCCTTTGTTACCTTCGCAACAATTATGTGATCCACCTTCATGTCGATCAGTACCAGTGCGGCCTCTGAAATCGTTACCGCGTGATCTCCCACTCGCTCGATAATTCGTGAGATCTGATAATATGTTGCAGCCTTCGTGGGGGCAATCTCCATTCTCCTTGAAAGAGCAGGATTTGTTACGATCAAGGAAAATTGCCGGTGTACCAACCAGTGCAGACGATCTACGTCTGTATCACGTGCAGCCACATCTTCTGCAAGTTCGCGACGTCCCTGCTCAAGTGCGTACAGTGCATCTTCATGCATAGCCTTCACAATAACATACATTCGTCGAATGGTATTCTCGAATGGCATCTCCGAGGGATTTAGAATATCTTTCAGAATGATACTGTTATCGCTCTCCTCCGCAACTTCTTGGCCGATTGTCAACTGTGTGAACTTCCGTACCACCTGCCGAACCTTCGGAGGTATTCTCCCCGCAGAGGTAATGCGAATCGTTGTAAATCCAGAAATATAGGCACCAGTTAGTGATCTAAGGAGCATGTCTGGACTTGAATAATCCCTCAGAGAAAATTCCTTAATTCGGATTGTACTGTCGTAAGTCAAATTTGGTGTTAATAGTAGTGTTCCATCTGCCTGTGTAATCACTCCGACAGGATCATTCTTTTCAATTTTCTGCTGGCGCACCCAGCCTTTCGGCAGAGAAATCACATACGATGAACCTCCCGTAATTTGCACTTTCCGAATTTCCATGTATCTTTAGTATTATATGTCATAGATAATATTTATTGGAACTCATATATTATATATATTCAAAATATATGTGTATGTATTTTCTATGTAAAAAAAATTATAATTGATATGAATGGAGATTATGTCGATCACTACTATACATGATAATTCACAATCAAATGAACAGAAGCTGACAATCAAAGACGTCAATCTTCCAGGTATAGGGTACAGTTAGTATGCACAGCTTAAAATGCTTTAATAAAGCAGATATCATTAAAATCCTTGCAGTAGCAGTTCTTGTGTTTATAATTCTCTCAGCGATTTATGTCGGCACTAACCATCCGTCTGAAGGCCCCCCCTCAGTTGTCAAGCCCACCACTTTATTAGTTGTCGGATCCACGACTTTATTACCCGTTATTGATGTCCTGGCAAACCATTATATGATGGAACACTCGAACGTCGACATCCGGATTAGCGGTGGTGGTTCCGGTGTCGGAGTTATCGCTGTTACCTCCGGGACTGCGAATATTGGTATGTTGTCTCGTCCCCTGAAACCCTCCGAAAAAGAGGGACACAACCTCAGAGAATATGTTATTGGTCGCGATGGAATTGCCATAATTAACCATCCGTCCAACGGTGTTTCCGCTCTAACTCTTGCTCAGGTAAGGGACATCTACCAGGGCAAGATCACCAATTGGAAAGAAATCGGCGGCACAGATACAGATATTGTTATCATTGGCCGCGATAGTGTATCTGGAACTCGGGAATTTTTCACCGAATTTGTCTTAAACAACGAGAATGCCACAAAAACTATGCAGGAACTCAACTCAAACGGAGCTGTTCAGAAGAGCGTTTCTCAGACTCCAGGTGCAATCGGCTACGTCTCCCTTGAGTACGTGGACCATACCGTCAAAGCATTGATAATTGATGATGTCTCCCCATCGGTTGCTACTGTCATTGATGGGACCTACAAGATCACCCGTCCACTTATTTTGATTACCAATGGCGAACCAACTGGTCTTGCAAAGAGCTTTCTTGAATTTATTCTCTCAGATGTTGGCCAGAAAATCATAAGTGACAATGGTTTTGTCCCGATTGCATAAAAACTCAGTAATCTTTTTTGAGGGTATTATGACTGAATACACAAACATTGCAGCGAGAAACCGAGTTAGATGGGAAAAAATTATTGAATCTATCTGGCTGATTACTGCTCTGATATCGGCTGTTGTTGTCGTATTTATTCTCGGTTATCTGATCTATACCGCTCTCCCTGCTTTTATGGATGTAGGTATTTCAGGATTTTTATTCAACGTCGAATGGAATCCGACAGGTTCTGTCCCTTCCTATGGCGTTGCCTCATTAATTATTGACACACTGCTTGTTACATTTGGGGCACTGATCTTTGTAGTTCCATTGGGTCTTGCCACTGCTGTATACCTATCCTACCTTTCCCCACCAAATATTCGCGACACGGTAAAACCAATTATTGAACTTCTTGCTGGTATTCCATCTGTTGTGTACGGTTTTTTTGGTATGGTGGTTCTCTGCAATTTTTTACGGGAAACTCTTGACATTCCAAGTGGTTTCTCATGGCTTGCTGCCTCAGTAATTCTTGGTATCATGGCGCTTCCGACGATTGTCTCCGTTTCTGAGGATGCTCTGTTCTCTGTTCCCAAGGACTACAAAGAGGCATCTCTTGGTCTTGGCGCGACTTATTGGTACACCATTTCCCGTGTTCTTCTGCCCGCCGCAGTTTCCGGAATTTCCGCTGCAGTTGTACTAGGAATGGGACGGGCAATTGGTGAGACTATGGCAGTCATGATGGTTGCCGGAAATGCTGCAATCATCCCCGAACCCATTTGGAATGTTCTTTCGCCGGTAAGAACTCTGACCGCGACCCTTGGTATTGAGATGGCTGAGGTTGCAACCAACAGCATGCACTACTACGCCCTCTTCGGTGTTGCCGTTATTCTGTTGATCATTACTTTTGCTGTAAATCTCTCATCTGCCTTGATTATTAAGCGGATGCAAGTTGGACGAAGATCCTGCAGATATCTCTCTGCCGAAGGCAAAAAATGGCTGAAATTTTTTGCAATTTTTGTAATGGCTCTAATCTGTGTGATCCTCTTCTACCTCCTTGCAACAATTTTCAGCACTTTTCAGGCAGTGATCATTGCAACACTAATTGCCATCTGGTATTTTGGCAGGGCAAAAATTTCCTGTAAAATTGCCGAACTGAGTTCGTTCAGTGTTATTTATGCCAGTACCGCTGTGGTTATCTTGTTTCTCGCAATCATTTTCTGGGACATCTTCTCAAACGGTCTTTCTGTGATCACTTGGGATTTCCTTACTGAGAGTCCACGTGATCTCGGACGGGCTGGGGGGATCTATCCGACAATTATTGGAACTCTACAACTGGTGGGTGGCGCGATTCTCATAGCACTTCCGATAGAAATCGGTGCAGCGATTTATTTAATCGAATACTCTCGCGAAAATTTTTTGACCATTGCTTTGCGGACAGGAAATGATCTCCTAAATGGTACACCATCTATTGTGTTTGGTCTCTTTGGATTTGCTTTTTTCGTGATCTACCTCGACTGGGGCATTTGTTTGCTCGCAGGCCAGATCTGTCTTGCTTTAATGATTCTACCGACTATCGTCAGAACAACCGAAGAGGCGCTTAAATCTGTGCCGAATGCACTTCGCGAAGCTTCACTTGGCCTTGGTGCAACCAAGTGGCAGACAATTCGCAAAATCGTCCTGCCATCTGCTGCTCCAGGTATTTTGACCGGTATTATTCTTTCCATCGGCAGAGCCGCTGGGGAAACCGCACCTATCATGTTCACAGCGGTGATCTTTTCGAAACGGTTCGTCACCATGGATGTTTTTGACCCTGTCATGGCCCTGCCGTTTCACTTGTATATTCTTTCGACAAATGTTCCTGGTGCGACTGCGCAGCAGTACGGGACTGCAGTTGTGTTGATTGTTCTCGTGATGATAATCTATCTTGCAGCCATTTTCCTTCGCAGGCATTTCCAACAGAAACTTCTGAGATAAATTATGACAAGCGTTATTCAGACACATCACCTAAATCTCTTGTACGGTTCAAAACAGGCCCTTTTTGGCGTTGATTTTCCGTTTGAGGAGAAAAAAGTCACTGCTCTTATAGGTCCATCTGGCTGTGGAAAGTCCACACTTCTCCGCTGCTTGAATAGGATGAATGATCTCATCCCAAGTTGTAAGATAACTGGGGATATCATCTTCCGGGACAAAAACATTCTTGATATCGATCCGACTGAGTTACGAAAACGGATTGGCATGGTATTTCAGCGACCGAATCCGTTTCCAAAGTCGATCTACGATAATATTGCCTATGGTCCGCGTGCCCACGGAGAACGAAATGTGGGGAAACTTGACGTAATTGTGGAGAACAGTCTAAAAGGGGCCGCACTTTGGGATGAGGTCAAGGATCGGTTGTATGACTCAGCTCTTGGACTTTCCGGTGGTCAGCAACAACGTCTCTGCATCGCACGAACGCTTGCGGTGAATCCGGAGATTATTTTGATGGATGAACCATGTTCTGCACTGGATCCGATTGCGACATCAAAAATTGAAATGTTGATTGCAGATTTGAAGGAGAAATACACGGTGATTATTGTTACTCACAATATGCAACAGGCTGTTCGTGTTAGCGATACGACCGGTTTCATGTATCTTGGCAA
>JAIRRQ010000090.1 GCA_031255895.1 Methanocalculaceae archaeon | reverse complement strand
CGGGATGCATGATGATAGATCTCAGTACCGATGATGCATGCATTTTTAACCTCAAGAATCTTCCCGTCTTCGACGGTGACTTCCAGATCGTCGCAACAGGCACCACAGTAGGGACATGCAACATTTTTTATTACTTCTGGCATTGTTTTACCTCACATTGGCCACAGAAGCTGGCCATTCCATTTGTTACAGGCTTTCTGAATGAGTTCAACTGCGGGAACGATACGTGCATTTGGAGCGGGTTCGATGGTGACTGGGAATCCACTGTACTGCGGTTCACCCGTAGACTGGGTTCGCGGAGGAACAACCTGATTTGCCCAGACACCTTGACGAATGTGGCAGAGACCACGCGGGCAAGTTTGTCGTGCAATAATTGCTTTCACATGGACCTCTCCGCACTCGCTGACCACCTTGACAACAGTGTTGGGTGATACCCCCATCTCTCTGATATCGTCCGCGTTCATCTCAACGACAGTACAGACGTCAAAATATTGTTGGGTGGTTTTCCCAGCCTCCATCGCCTCACCTTCTTCGACGGCACGCTGCGTAACCATATTGAGATGTAATGTTTTCATCTTAGAGTCCTCTTCTCTTTCTTTCTGCTGCAATAGGGCTTGGTCCAATCTCTTTTACAGTGTTGATGACGTCGTTGATCACGACCGCCCACTTTGCTCCTTCGGATGCAGACACGAAAGTCATCCGGAAACGTTTGTGCTCCAGACCCATGTTCTGCATGATACTCTTTACAAGGAACATTCTTTTCGCTGCCTTGTAGTTTCCTGCAAGATAGTGACAATCACCGAAATGACAACCGGATACGAGAACTCCATCTGCTCCATCGGCGAATGCTTTCAGGACAAAGAGCGTATCGATACGTCCAGTACACATCACGCGAACAATTCTTACATCCGGTGGGTATTGGGTACGGGCAGAACCTGCACCATCTGCTCCAGCGTAGGAACACCAGTTGCAAATGATTCCGATAATCTTTGGTTTCCACTCATCAGTCATTACAGCTCACCTCCCAGGAAAAATGCATCAATCTGTGCAAGAATCTGTGGGCTCGTGAAATGTTGCATCTTGATGGCACCACCTGGGCAGAAACCACCGCAAGTACCACAACCTTTACATTTTGCTGCAGTGACGTTCATGACTGTCTTGCCCGTATCATTGATTATCAGCGACAAGGCAGAATATGGGCACAGGCCAACACACATACCGCAACCGGCACAAAGCGATTCAACGCACTGGGCATAGTAAGGTTCAAGCTCGACCTGACCTGCGTGGATGGGGATAGATGCAGCGGATGCGGCACCTTCTGCTTGTGCAACAGTGTCAGGAATGTCTTTCGGACCCTGACATACACCCGCAAGGTAGACACCGGCAGTCGTGGTTCCGCACGGATCAAGTTTCGGATGAGCTTCGAGCAACCACTTGTCAGCAGAACAAGAAACACCAAAGAGTCTACGAACCACTTCAGTTTCTGCAGTTGGTTGAACAGCTGCCGCAAGAACGACAAGATCTACCTCGATTTCAACAGGCATACCAAGGAGAGTATCTTCAGCAATGACGTTGAGATTTTTGTTCGGTAGTTCCTGAATCTGAGCAACACGACCGCGGATAAACTTGGCGCCTTCATGTTGAATACGATAGTAGAACTCTTCGTAGGCTTTACCGAAGGAGCGAATGTCCATATAGAAGATATAGGCTTTGCAGCCAGGGATCTTTTCTATGACCTGATGAGCATGTTTCAATGAGTACATGCAGCAAAAACGACTGCAGTACGGTTTGCCGATACCAGTATTGTCGCGAGAACCTGCGCAGAGAACGAAAGCAACAGACATCGGGGTTTCTCCATCGGATGGACGAATCAGATGACCAATGGTTGGACCAGATGCACAGATTAATCGCTCGAACTCGAGGGATGTGATGACGTTGTCGTAAAGCTTGTAACCCCACTCTTTTTTCTCTTCGATAGGAATGGTTTCGTAGCCGGTAGCAAGAATAACAGTTCCAACTTTGATGGTGAAAAGCTCGTCTTCCATGTCAAGATCGATTGCCTTCTTGGCACCACAGGCGGTCTCACACAGACCACACTTCACACATGCGGAGAAATCGACGGTGTAGATTAGCGGAACGACCTGAGCGTGCTGGATGTAGATTGCCTTTCTCGGAGACATCCCAAACTCCCAGATATTGGGTCTAACGACTGGACAAACCTGAGCACAGTCACCACATCCAGTACATCCACCACCAACGATACCTCTTGCTGCTGCCTCATTCGGAGTCAGAACACCACGGGCATGGCGACGAATAGTAACATCAAAGTTGCCGATGTAGCCTTCCACGGACTCAATTTCAGCGAGGGTGTAGAGTTTGATACCTGGCATTCTACCCGCTTCTGCCATCTTCGGAGACAGAATACACTGAGAACAATCAAGCGTTGGGAAGGTCTTGTCCAGTTGAGACATGCGACCACCAATAGTGGGTTCCTTCTCGATGAGGTAGGTCTCAATACCCGCTTTTGTGAGGTCCATGGAGGTCTGAATACCTGCGACACCAGCACCAACAACCAGGGCGCGGTGTTCAACAGGAACAGCCATAGGATAGAGATCTTCAAGCATGGTTGCTTTAGCAACGGCAATACGAACGGCGTCCTTTGCTTTGGAAGTTCCACCATCCCAATCATGCATGTGAACCCAGGAACCCTGATCACGAATGTTTGCCATTTCAAATCGGAATGGATTCAAACCACCGTTGGCAGTTGCCGTACGGAAGGTAGGTTCATGCAGACGCGGCGTACATGCTGCGACGACAACGCCGGTGAGGTTGTATTTCTCGATGTCGTCGTGAATCATATTCTGACCGGGAGTCGAACACATGTAGGCATAATTCTCAGACACAATGACGTGTGGGAGAGTTTTTGCATATTCTTTGACAGCGACGACATCAAGGGATCCGGCGATGTTCGTTCCGCAGTGACAGATGAACACACCGATTCTTGGTTCAAATGTGTCTGTTTCAAGAACTTTCTTTCCAGTATATGCCATTTTACTGACCTCCTACGATGTCGATGTCACTGTCGGGTGGAACATTTTTACTCCACCAACCACGGGTGTTCAATTTGTCGAGGAATGATTTGCAGGACGTCTGGTGAAGATCAAGACCGAGTTCAACAGGAGTCATACCCTGGGCAAGACCAAGCATCTCGCAGAAGTGCAGAACAGGTAGGTTCCACTCGACACCAAACTTGTCTTTGATCTCGAACTGACCACGATCGAACTGCAGTTGGCAGAACGGGCAGGTATCGACGATGGCTTCTGCACCTGCATCTGTCATGTTGATCAGCTTTTCGTTGGTGATATCAAGCGCGTGGGCTATGTCATATCCACGGACGCCACCACCGGCACCGCAGCACTGCATTTTGTTGCGATATTCGACAGCTTCTGCCCCAAGTGCTTCGACGAGTTTTTCAAACCAGGTCGGATGTTCGGTATCCCCGATGGTTTCACCAACAAACTCGCGATCCTTTCTTGGTTTGAGCAGATGACAGCCATAGTGACAGGCGACTTTGACACCAGTTAACGGGGTGTTGACCGAGTCGCGCAGACGATCGAGACCACATACATCATCATTGCAATAAAGTTCTGCAAGGTGATACACATTGATGGTTCCCTTGTATTCCATGTCAACTTCTTTCAAAACTTCGTTGACACTATCACGAAGTTCGTTGTTGTGCTTCAACTTGTGATTGACTTCCCAGATAGATTTGTAGCAACCGTTGCAGATCAAGGCGATATCCGTACCCATCTGTTCGGCGAGAACAAGATTACGAGCAGCCATGGCGTACCAAACATTGAGATCGATGGAACCAAAAGCACCGGGAGCAGGACAACAACTTGCACCCTTCAAGGGGACAAGATCGATACCAAGCTTTTTACCAGTGCGAATGGCGGCAGATTCAACACCGGGGTACCTATTTGGAGCGATACAGCCAAGGAAGAAGGCAAATTTATGATTTCCGTCGGACATTACTGACCCTCCGCAAGGACTTTGTCTGCAAGCTGTTTAGTACCGTAGGCTTCGAGAATCTTACGGATAGCAGGCAGATATTCAGGATATTTTCCCGTGGTTTCCGGTTCAGATTCAAGACCAAGTTTTACACGGGCGGCGCGGTTGGCGTCGCTGTTCGGAACACCGTGACCGGTCTGATAAATGAAATTAACCGTTCCAAGGAAATTTTTCGGGACGATTCCACGCAAGGCTGCCATGTTTCGCATGGCCATAATGACATCGGTCGGGATCAGATCGCGTGGACATCGATCGCTGCAAGTATAGCACGTCGTGCACAACCACAGATCGGGATCGGTAAGGCTGATTTCCTTCAAGCCAAGATTGACTCGCCGCATGAAATTCCGGATACGGTAGCTACTGCGCGGAGCGGATGGGCAGGAGCCAGTACAGGTTCCGCACTGGTAGCAGATGTGTGCTACCGTGCCACTGATCTTTTCTACATCTCTGACGAACGTCGGGTCAGAATCCTGAGCAGGCCGGTAGTAACGGTCTGCAAGGCGGGCAGAGAGCCCAGCGTCTTTGTATGCTTTTGCACTTGCCATAGTATTTACACCAGCCTCTTCAGCTCAACCTGGCCAACGATGTTTTCCCGAATCTTCGAAGATCGAGGTATACACAGCTTGGCAGCGATGGTCTTGTACAGATCAGTTTCTGGACCCTTGACATTGATACCAGTACGCCTGATAGTAATCACATCCTCAGACGGGCAGGCATTAACACAAGCGCCACAAAGAATACACAAATCTTTATTGACTGCGATATTTGGTTCAATTCCGTCCTTTTTCAGCTGAAGAGCAGGAACAGAACTCGGCAAGTAGATGGCATTGCATGGGCAGATATCAACACAGGTGGAGCAGCCACCAGGGCATTTATCGGCGTTGAAAACGATTTCACCATCAAAAAATTTCTTGATGGTAACAGCTTCTTTGGGACAGATCTTCTCACACCAGCTACAAATGACACAGGTTTTTTTGTCGATAGAAACCTTGCCAGCAAGCTTACTACCTTCCTTGACGATGCGTTCAACAGAAATTGCCTTTTCCGGACAGATGATAGTACACACCTGGCATGCATCACAAAGCGTATTGTCCCAGATGACTTCACCAGCAGAACAAACCTTCTCAGCACTGAACGGCACACGCATAATATCCAGTGCAGGACAAAGAGTAGAACAAATACCACAGACATTACACTTCTCTTTATCAACAACCAGCGTGGTCTCAGCATCAAGAGCGGTATGACGTTTAACACCATCAGCAGCCTCACCTTCATATGTTGGGATATCGCGAACAATGGCATCACGAGGACAAGCTTCACTGCAAGTCGTACAGCGGACGCATTTGTTTTCATCAATCTCAGCAGTGAAGTCATATTCAGGAAAACCGTCCTCTTCCTTGATCGGAAGGTTCAATTCACCGTCAACTCTAACCTCGAGTGCGTCAAACGGACACAGGATCGTACAGACGCCGCAATAGGAACATTTTGCGGGGTCAACAGAAATTGCAGCTTCGTCTTTGACAATGCCGCGGCGGACAGCACCGACAAGTCCAAGGACAATTGCTTCCTTCGGACATACTTCGGAACAAATACCACATCCGGTACATTTTGTCGTGTTTAACACGAGGTTTGACACTTTTTTCAGGAGACGCTGCTCCATGATTACGGTGTCGTTCTCCAGCTTCGTGGAGTATTTTGGATACACTGTGCTCATTGCCATGTATGAATCCTCGGTTCTCCAATATTACTTAGTGGGTGGTTCCCTCAGCAGCAGCTCTCGCTGCAACAGGTCCATCCTGCGGTCCTACCAGTCTGATAACTTCGTATGGGCATGCTTCGACGCACACACCGCAACCAGCACACAATTCGTGTTTGATGTCAAGGCTTGTCGCCTTCCCGTCCATCACGACGTAGATCTTGTCTGTTGAGGCAGGATCCACAGTGTTAAGTTCCAGTGCGTTTACCGGGCAGGAAACCACACAGTTGTTACAACCGGTACATCGCTCCATGTTGATATGCATTGCAAATGACATTCCTAGCTGCACCAGCCTATATCGATCGAAATCGATTACTGATATGGTTGTGGGAGAATATAGATAAAGTTTTTTGATAAAAAAGAAGCCTAAAACAAGCATTTACAAACATTTTCGCTCCAGTGTAATGTAAAAATAGTTTACTAATACAAATTGTAAACAAATACATAAATAAACAAGAGATGAAGAAACTCCGGAAACATGATGACCAGAAGAACAAAATAAAATAATTAGATTCTCATATAACCCAAGTATATCGAAAATTATGCAAGAATATCTAGTTTGCGCGCGTTTTTAAAATAGAAATTACAGAATGAAAAATGTTGAACAGACTTAGATGTCAACAAAGTTTGGTTATCCGAATCAATTGAGATTATCGGTGGTTCTTTAGAAAATAGCACCAAGCATAATGGTTGTGCTTTGGCGGTGCATTCGGTGCACATTCACAGTCAAAATTCCAAGATATCGATTACCTCTTATACTCTCACAACCGATATTTCTGTTAACGAAAATACCGGTATCAATCTCAAACACAACGCAAGATATCCATGATCACCTTAACCCCAGAACAGGTAAAAGAACGGTTTGGACCGTTATTCTGCCATCGCCTTTTAGTGATGACTGACGAAAAGGAAGGAATCGCTGAACTTCATGAACAGTGTCATGCCCGTGGACCCATCGAATGGGATCACATGAATCGTAGACGTGCAGGCGGTGCCTTCATTGCCGCAAAAACAGAGGGGACCACCATGACCATGACAGCAAAGATAGGATCCTACCCCGTCCATTTTGGCCCCTCAGACATCGAGCTAGGTGGCCAGGCACTTGAGGCGGTCATTATCAACGGCAGTGAAGTGGCTACTTACTGGATTGGTGTCGCAGGAGCTGGCATCGGTGTTGCCGCATGTCTAGCCCAGGCACCAGGAGTAATCAGAGCAGAGTATGACTCAGAAGAGGAGCTTCACATCGGAGGAGGGCACATTTGCCGAAGTACCATCATTTTACCAAAGTACGAAAAGATCACCTTTGGTATCGATGACACCGACACCAAAGAAAGCGGGGCAACTTGGGTACTCGCCATGAAATGCGGAGAATCCTGCACCATTGATGGAGTGATCTTCCTCGGCATGAGGATCACTCAACTCAATCCCAAAGCTCCGGAGAAGACCACCAACTGTACAGGATCCGTCATCATATTTGCAGTAAAACCAGAGAGAAAAGAGAGACTTATCCAATTTGTCAAAACATTCGTCGAAGAACACTCGACAAGTACCAACACCGGCATATGCTACTGGAATGGAATCAAACTGCCTGAATCATCCTACGCAAAACGGATCAAAATTGAACTATTAACAAAAAACGATGCTGCTGTCGAAGCAAAACACCTCGGCATCCCGTTCATAGACTCAACAGATGGTAAAGGACGTATTGGTGCTCTTGGGGCACTTTTGTTGGCAAATGGAGGTGTGGAAGTTGCAGGGTTATATGGCGAATCTCCGTGATCCCTATCAGGTACCATATCAAGAAATTATCGCGATTGCTTCCAAAGACGGCAGACAGATAGAACTGATCGAATGCTTCGATTGCATCGGCGGCGGCATGTGGGCAGCAAAACATTATGCCCAAAGTCCGCTAGTGACCAGCGTCAGAAAAGTAGGCACAAGCATCCGCTACCATATCACCCCAGGATCAGTTGAACTCCAACTCATCGGATCAAAATTTCCTGCAGGAATCTCCGGAGCAAGTGTGTCCAACACAGAGATTACAATCACCTACATTGGTATGGGCGGTGGGGGTGTCGGAGCATCTGTTTGTCGTGCCAAAGCAAAAGGAGTTCCCCGAGCTGAGACTACGCCCTGCGGAGGCGGAAGACTCGCTGGATCAACAGTGCATCTCCGTAGAATGGAACGGATTATCATTGGTATCGACGACACCGACACCAAAGAAAGCGGGGCAACCTGGGCACTGGTGCACAATATTGCCCGTGAGGTGGAAGATGACAATTCTCGCTACCTCTCTCATACCCTCACCCAACTATTCCCAGTCGCCCAGCGAACCAAAAACTGTGTCGCAGTGGCAATTGAATTTGCAACAACCGAACCAGACGTACTAATAGATGGAGTGCAAAAGCTCGTGAAACAGTACACACTCTCAGACGAAACTGGAATGGTCGTTTTCCGAGGGTTTGATCCTTCACCGTTGGAGGAATATGCATGGATGGCAAAACGTGGGGAAGTTACGCTTGATAACATGGAACCGATTAAACACCACCTCGATATCCGCATCGATGGATCGGGAATCATCGGTGCAACGGCAGCAATCCCGTTCTACACCAGATTTGACGAGGCACTAGAATTATGTGGGAATCCTTAAAAGCACAACTACTTGAGATTGGTGCGGCGCAGCTCACAGGAGCCGACGCATTCGAGTACCAATCAAAATCAACCGCAGGACCTGGAGCTGGAGGACGGGGATCGATTTTTTTCAGTTACGAAGGGCACCGTGTGCGTCTCGCCATCACAGACGAGTCCCCAATTACTATCCGCCACATTGGCGGCGGAACTGTGATGCTAACATACGGACATATCGAAATTCTCGGCAAACTCGAGAGACCAGGGAGTCACTGTCCTGGTCAGGCATATATTACCATCAGCGGCTCTTGCATTCACCACTGCAAATATTGTCCGGTACCGGCAAACGCTGCGCCGACAAAATCGGTGGATGAGATCGTCTCTCTCGTCCGGAACGCAGGAGATATTAATGCAATATCTCTGACAAGTGGAGTCGTTGGAAACGTAGAAGAAGAGGAGGAAAGAACCATTGTGATGATCAAAGCACTCAAGGAATTCGCCCTCCCCATAGGAGTTTCGATCTATCCTACCACAGGCACAGCCCGACGACTCCACGAAGTAGGAGCAACCGAGGTCAAATTCAATCTAGAAACAGCAACTCTCGAACTATTCACGAATATGTGTCCTGACATGGATCGTGATACGATCAATGTCGAGTT
>JAIRRQ010000061.1 GCA_031255895.1 Methanocalculaceae archaeon | reverse complement strand
CCGATGACAAACCCTGACATGGTTCCTGCCATGCGCAAAACCGTCGGTATCATCACCGACGAAGGTGGTATGACTTGTCATGCAGCAATTGTGTCGCGTGAGCTTGGTACTCCTGCGGTTGTTGGGACGAAAAAGGCAACTTCTCTTCTCAAAGAGGGGCAGATCGTTACTATCGATGGTGAGAACGGTCTGGTCTACGACGGAAGACTCGAGACCATTGTTCCTACGGTAGCCGCGACAACTGTGCCGGTTGCAACCTCAGCACCTATCATCACCGCAACCTCAGTGAAAGTAAATGTTTCGATGCCTGAGGCAGCAGCACGTGCAGCAGCGACTGGTGCTGATGGCGTAGGTCTGCTCAGAATCGAACACCTAATTATCGGCATGAACAAGACACCAAGCTGGTACATTAAAAATGGCAAGGAAGAGGAATTCATCACTGAGTTGTACAACGGCATCAAGACGGTGCTTGATGCGTTTCGTGGCAAACCGGTTTGGGTGCGCACGATTGATTCACCGACTGACGAATTCTTGAACATGATCGGTGGTGAAGATGAGCCGCACGAACACAATCCAATGCTCGGGTTCCGCGGTCTCCGTCGTGATCTTCGCCAGAGGGATCAGTTCAAGATGCAGGCAGAATGTTTCAGACGTCTGTGGGATGTAGGATACGATAATCTCGGAATCATGTTCCCACTGGTGCAACATCCTCGCGAGTTTTTCGCGGCAAAGGAGGCATTCCGCTCTTGGGGTATTGATGTGGAAAATCACGTGCTTGGTATTATGATTGAGATTCCAGCATCTGCTATCATTATTGATGAATTCATCAAGGCAGGCATCAAATTCTGCTCTTTTGGAACAAACGATCTGATCCAGTACACGCTTGCGGTAGATCGCAATAATGGCCGAATTGGCGACATGTACGAGCCGGAACATCCAGCTGTCATGCGTCTTATCAAGTACTGCATCGAACAATGTCGTGCTGCGGATGTTGAATGTTCCATTTGTGGTCAGGCTGGATCTGATCCGAAATTTGTGAAATGGCTCGTGACTCAGGGAATTTCCAGTGTTTCTTCAAATATTGATGCAATTCCGAAAATTCGTGAAACGGTTGCAAAGACTGAACGCCAAATTTTGCTGAATATGGCATTTAAGAAAAATTGACACGTGACCATTTTTGAGACTGTTTCATGAAAGATGAAGGGTGTAGTATGGGGGAGGTTCTCTCCTTCCTCTCTGATCTGCGAGATGAGGATTTGCATCATGATCGTATTCTCAGTTCAATGTGTACAATTCCACATCCAATCGCGATTGCAGTGCACGAGATGTTTAGTGCAACAAATCTAGGAGATCCTGGTTTGTATCCGGGAACGGCAAAAATCGAGGATCTATTGATTCATTCCCTCGGGGAGTTGATGCATCTACCTGATGCAGGGGGATATTGTACATCTGGTGGAACAGAGTCAAATCTCCAGGCTATTCGTATTGCAAAGAAATTGAAACCTGAGGTGAAGGAACCAAATATTGTGGTTCCTGCATCGGCACATTTTTCATTTGACAAGACTTGTGATATGCTTGATCTTGAAATGCGGGTTGTACCTTACGGTACGAATTACACTGTGGATACGGAAAAGATGGCAGAGATGGTGGATCGGAGTACCATTGCAGTTGTGGCAGTTGCGGGAACTACGGAGTACGGTATGATCGATGACGTTTCTGTTGTTGCACGAATTGCCGAGGAACAGAATTGTTTCTGTCATGTGGATGCTGCATTCGGTGGCTTTGTGATACCATTCCTGGAAAATCCTCCGTTGTTTGATTTTGCTGTGACGGGAGTTGACTCGCTCTCACTGGATCCACACAAGCTAGGACTCGCGACGATTCCATGCGGATCTCTGTTACTTCGCGATCCGAAAGCACTCAACTGTTTGAGTGTTGATTCCCCGTATCTGACGATGAAAAAACAGTGCACGTTGGTCGGAACGCGTTCGGGTGCTGACGTTGCGGGGGCTTAT
The DNA here is from genome assembly GCA_031255895.1 of Methanocalculaceae archaeon. Classification (GTDB taxonomy): domain Archaea; phylum Halobacteriota; class Methanomicrobia; order Methanomicrobiales; family Methanocorpusculaceae; genus Methanocorpusculum. The sequence continues at coordinate 7,618 of JAIRRQ010000061.1, read as the reverse complement.
GCGGTGATGAAACATCTTGGTCGCGAGGGATTTCGTGCGATGATTGCGGGGTGTATGGAGAATACTCGTAGGTTGGTTGTTGGGATGGAGGCGTGTGGGTATTCGCGTGTGGTGGATCCGATCATGAATGTAGCGGTATTCACTGGAGAAATCGCTCCTGTTGGCTGGAAGGTGTCATACACGCGAAATAATCATCTGAGATTTGTGGTAATGCCACATGTGACGTGTGACGTAATCGAGTGTTTTCTTGCCGATGTTGCAGCAATGCGCGAATAATTTTTCTTTTTTTGAAGGATGTTGTTTGTTTTTGCGACAATATTGGATCCTTTTCCACGCAGAGCAGAGGGCACATCTGTCGAACAAAGATTGGCATCATCGACAGCCAATATCTTGAAAAAATTATATGTCTGATTTCAGTTTTTCCTCGTCCAGAAGATTCAGTTTTGCTGCAGATTGGATCATATCGATCGGTACTCCAACCATATTTACTGCCGTATTCATATAATCCATAATCACTGCAATCACAATTGCAAAGGTCATGGCATCCATAGATATTCCCAACTGAGAAAACAAAATAGGATAATTGATAAGATTTCCGAATGGAACTGGGACACCTGCCACCGAAACAAGAAACACTACAATCACCGCAATAATCAACCATGACAAAGAGATAGGCACGTCAAAATGTGCTGCCGTGAACAGACTCACGCATAAATATTCAGTAGCAATCCCTGCCCGTGAAAATGCCGTGCCAAGTGGTACTCCAAACTCCGTTAGTTTCTTTGAAATACCACATTGATCGTGGCACACACTCATATTTGTTGAGAATGTGGCTGCTGAAGATGCTGTCGTCACTGAAACCAGAAATGACGGCAAAATTTTTCGGATTAGTGTCAGAGGGGAGAGTTTTCTGACGATCGAAACCTCAGCTCCCATCATCAGTAGATGGATCAGATGGCATGTCAGGATAATGGCAAACAGGATACCAAGCTCTCCGAAATTCTGGTTGGTCAGCGTGAGCCTGAACATACTCAGGAAAATGAACACTGGCAAAAACAGGACAATTTTCCCCATTATCTGTTGAATCAGATAATCCGTCTGTTCCAGAAGGGTAATGACTGTGGGAATCGATTTTTGGATAAGCAAAGTCACATATCCGAATAGTAATGCGAGAAAAATGATCTGGAGTGGCTGCCGTTCCGTGAAAGGCGTAAACAGGCTTGACGGGACGATCGAGAGAAGCAGATCAAAGATGGACTGTAACTCTCCTCCCCCATGTATCTCCCCTCCTATGGAAAGAGGGGTAAATGGTAGGCAGATGACCAGTGCAATCCCGAGCGCGAGGAATATTCTCTTGATATATCGAGTAAGTACTGTCGTGCCGATCGTGCGGAATGTTTCAATGTTGCCGAATCCTGCGAGACTTGCGACAAGTGAGAGGAAGATCATCGGCAGTGCAATTGTAATCAACATTTCGAGAAATGCATCGAACATCGGTGTGAGGACAACATTCCGGAGTTCAATGGCAGTATCAACGGGGAGACAATACCGGCAGATCAATCCAACAGATATTCCGGCAATGGTAGCACAGAGGAGTGGTACGTACGATGCACGTTTTTTTCGTGTTGGTTGAAGTATCAGGCGATTTTCTCCATTGTGATATTGATAGGATACGGTAAGAGAGGCATTCTTAAAGAGATTTTCGACAGGTGTTTCTTCTGATTTGGTGGCGGTGAGAGGATTGATTTTTTTACCGGATATGGCAAACGTGATCCGCATTTGTCGCAGATGTTTGTTGATTTGGAATGTGAGATGGTGTTTATTCTCGAGTAGAACATTCCAGTTTTGCATTACTGCTCTGATTGCGACATCCAAATTTTCTTCGTGTATTTTTCCAAATTTTCTGGTGTTCAGAGTTTGGAGGATTATTTGGCGAATTTCGACAGGATCTGTGGGAATGGTACGTGTTGGAAATTCAGGGGTCCGTTTTTTCATCAGGTAGGCTAGACATAATAGGATCAAAACGAAGTTAAGCCCAAGGAGAATACATTTTAGAAGGTGATTTTCCAGAAATATCGAGTGGAACTGGAGTATGTAGGTAGTAATCAGTCCAAAGAGGAGTACGAGTGACAGAGATAGAAAAGTGTGCCTGTTCATCAACTCACCACTCTAAAAACTTCAAATGGCACCAATAAGCGGCGTTGATCAGAGATCTTGTAATTGTTCATATATTGAAGCTGCGCTCGATACGCGTACCTGATTCTAAGGTAGAGTCTGTTCATCATATATGTAGCTTTGTAAGGTGCTTCATCGTCGAGTCGAGGAATAAAATTATCATTTAGCATGGTTTTTGGCATGAATTTTCCTTGGATAGTGTTCTTGTAACTGCGACTTGTGAACTCATTGAATAGCTCAGTCATCCATGATACTAGTTTCTTACGAATCATCTTCATTGGGCCTAGATTGGCATTGCGTTCGAATAAATAGCATCCCAATTTTCTTTCGCTCATAGACATGTGCATAAAATCTTTTAGATCTGTTACTCTACCGAGTGTATTCTGTAGGATCGCACCCACGACAACAATGATTCGGGAGATAAACATCACCAGATCCATAATTTTTTATTCATACTTATTGCTTTCGATACACGAAATGTTATCCTGTTGAACATAGACTAACATTCTGAGATCTATTTTGGGTTGTTATTATCTGAAAGATATATTTCCTCTGACAGCCGAAAGAAAGTACAACAATGTTTTTCAAAATTACCCCCCTTGATGAGTATGTCTGCATTTTTGCCCGAAATATGGAATAATGACGAGTGAAGATATTCGTGAGATAGATGTCCGGATCACCACACAGAAGACTGAAGAGTTCGGAAAGATCCTCTGATCTGAATTTTTTCGAAAATATGATTCGCGGCTATGTCCATGATGGACTTGAATTGCTATCATGGGGGCATTGATGCTGTTTCGCGGCTGGATAGAAGAGAAAGGGCGTGTTCTTGCACCGACTGAAGTTGTGGAACTCACCCCTGGACGACTTTGTCGTTGTGGTGGCGAATTCGTTCTCGCAACCGATCGGGTCATTGCCCGTGATCGGTACGGGATTATGCCTGGTGAGATAACACCTGGGGTAATCCAATCTCCCGAAAGAGATTGGCAGATTATTCCGGATGTTCCTGATCTTTCTCTTGAGGATGCTGTTCTGGAAGCGGTCCGTCTCCGGTGCGACGATAGTGGTACAGCTTCAGTTGTTACTCTCTCCGGTGGTGTGGATTCGACACTTATTGCGGTCCTCGCGGATCTTCCCTGCATTGCGGTGGGATTCTCCGGTTCGCATGATCTCACCGCCGCAATTGATGCAGCTGATCGGCTGGATCTTTCGCTCACAGTCTGCGAGATTACCGAAGATGATTTGATCAATGGTCTATCCCTCGTTCGTGCGGCTCTGTTAAACGCATCCTTGATGGATATTGAGCTTGCGTTGGTCGACTATTTTATTGGTAGGACAGCGAAAGCATGTGGAGCAGAAAAGGTTTTGACTGGTCAGGCGGCGGATGAACTTTTCGGAGGTTACACTCGCTACGGTAGAAGTTGCAATCTCCGTGCTGATCTCGACGCAGATTTCACTGGACTTGCGATACAACGTGTACGCGGTTCCACAGCCGTCGGACTTTCTGGTGTATGGTACTCGATGCCCTATATGGACGAACGTGTGGTCCGTGTGTCCCGCAAGTTTGCGAATGAAGAACTTGTCGCGTCCAATCTACGAAAAATTGCTCTGAGGAAGGTCGCGATGAAGTATCTCCCTGAAGATTTGGCATGGAAGCCGAAAAAAGCGATGCAATATGGCAGCGGAATAACTGCGGCACTGCGAAGAGTGGAACCAAATTCGCAACGGCGAGCTAGTTGTGCATGGTTGAGCGATGATAGTTGCATGAAAAAATGAAATGAATGAAGCCGTTTCATTAGAATATCTGTGTTTTGTCGATTAATAGGTGAGTATTTCATTTTTCCTGTTTTCTAGAAGTTGTACGTTCGATTTTCACCATATACGACTTGCGTTTGTTTTGTCACTGTCGGTGTTATTTTTCAGAATAGATGGTGTAGTTTTTTTTTGATAATTCTTACCATCCCACCTTCGAGACATGCCGTATCTATGTATGAATTAGTATTCAATTTCACAAAAGAATGCCTGTAAATTCTCGTATTTAAAAATTCAAGATGATTTCATCATCATCGAAATTGATCCATTTTCTGTTTTCCAGAGGGTACCAGTATCGTTTCAGCACCCCATTTGAATGGAAAAAACGTTATTGCCAAACGATCTTTTTCGCTTGATGAACCAGACCATTTCACAAACATCCATAAATGTCATACAAACACACACATATCTGATAAAAAATACATGAATCCCTCTACTTCAGTATCCATGTCGATGTCAACACTTTGGCACTAAATCTGAGGCACTTGCTGTCTGTACATTACGTGAAATGAATCATCCTGACGTGCAGCATTTGTTTCGCATCGCGCATCTGCATCGAATATCTCTCATTTAAATTCAAAATGAACGTGCAAATTGCTGAGATCAAAGTGACAATGTTGAAAGCTTCATGAATTATCTGCAAACCAACGCACGTAGAAAACGTCAACGATTCCATGTCCCGAATCATCTCTCCCCCTAAAACCTCCAAAGATTCCCTTCATCGACAGGGCTATAATTTTGTTGCCCCAGGCTCCTCTGCTGCAGTCAAACCTTGCATGTGGTGCAAACGTTCATTGCGTGGCGGTGATCAGTGCTACAAACACCAGTTTTACGGAATTGAAAGCTGGCGTTGCGTTCAGATGACTCCCACTCTTCGTTGCAACCAGCGTTGTCTTTTCTGCTGGCGCAGTATGGAACATGAAATCATTCAAGAAATTGAACTTGCCCCCAAAGAGATCATTGCCGCAATCCCTCGTATGCAGAAGAAAGGGCTTTCTGGCGACAAACTATGGAGCGATCCCGATCGCTGGAAAATCGCCATAAATCACCCTAATCAGTACGCCATCTCTCTTTCCGGCGAACCAACCCTCTATTCACATCTTCCTGAACTTATCGATCTCCTCTGTGAAGCAGGAAATAGTGTCTTCGTCGTTTCTAACGGAACCATTCCGCAGATGATCCAAAAAATTCGACCGACCCAGCTCTATCTCTCATTAGACGCATCCAATTTCGTTGAATATACTAAACTCTGTCGTCCAATGGAAAAACCAGCCACCTTGTGGCACAACATTTTGACCTCCCTCTCCCTCCTCAAACAAAAAGAAGAAGATGGTGTCCGTACCGCATTGCGGACAACTCTCGTCAAAGGATATAATGATGGTGGTGCCGCAGACATCGCATCTCTTGTTCGGGGAGCATCTCCTCGGTTCGTCGAGATCAAAGGATACATGTATCTTGGATACAGTCGAATGAGATTACCAAAAACTGCGGTGCCAAATTTGGACGAAATTCGATCTTTTGCCCGTACGATTGCAGAGCACGCAGACTATCAAATACTCGACGAAAATGCACACAGTCGGGTTGTGTGTCTTGTGAGAAAACCATGAAATTTGATATAGAAGAATTTAAACTGCGCAGAAAAACAGATTTCGAAGGGGCCTGGCATGCGGGACCGTCTGTCATCACCCCCCCTGCCTCCGCAGGTATCTATCCGCGCTACACGTACCGGAGGGCAAACGTTCATCCGATCTTTGACACCATCGCACGTCTTCGCACGTCTTACCTTTCCATGGGTTTTGATGAGGTAATGGTACCTGTCTTCATCGACGAACAGGACGTTTATCACCAATTTGGACCAGAAGCAGCTGCGGTTCTTGATCGCGTCTATTACGTCGGCGGACTCCCACGCCCGAATGTTGGCATATCCAGTGAACGGTTTGACAAAATCGCTGCCATTATCGGCACCCCCGTTAGCGAGATAGTTGGCGAGAAGTTGATGAAATGTCTGCATGGTTATAAGAAGGGCAAGTTTGATGGAGATGATCTTATTCATGAGATGTCTGTAGTCCTTGGTGTGGACGACGGTGTTGTTGTCCGCATACTTGACATGGTCTTCCCTGAGTTCAAAAAACTTGCACCTGAATCCTCCCGCACGACGCTACGCTCTCATATGACCAGCGGCTGGTTTTTATCGCTTGCACAGATGTGGGACAAACGTCCGTTGCCTATTCGCATGTTTTCAATTGATCGTTGTTTTCGTCGTGAACAGGAAGAGGATGCGACACATCTGCGGACGTATCACTCTGCTTCCTGTATTATTGCTGGTGAGGATGTCACCTTCGATGACGGGAAGGCTGTTGTGGATTGTCTGTTGTCAGCGTTTGGATTTGTGAAATTTCGATTCAAACTTGATGAAAAACGATCGAAGTATTACATGCCCGAGACTCAGACCGAGGTGTACGGGATGCATCCGATTCATGGATGGGTGGAGGTTGCGACGTTTGGCCTCTACTCACCCGCCGCACTTGCGGAGTACGGTGTTGGAGTGCCAGTGATGAACCTCGGTATGGGGGTAGAACGGCTTGCGATGATCTTAACAGAGACTGAAGATGTGCGGAAACTTTCTTTTTCCCAATTGTATCCGCCGGTCTATTCGGATCTGGAGCTTGCAAAGGCGATTGGTCTGCGTGAGGAACCACAAACGATTCCGGGACGCCGTGCGACACTGGCGATTGTGGCAACCGCAACATCACATGCGAATGATTTGTCGCCGTGTGAATTTCTCGCATGGACTGGTGATTTGTTCGGAAAGACAGTGGTTATCTCTGTTGTGGAATCTGAGGAAAATTCTCGCTTACTTGGGCCAGCAGCTCTGAATGAGATTTTTGTGCGAAATGGTGCAATTTTCGGTGTGCCGGATAATGGCATGTTCGCTGATATCAGGGCAGAAGGCGTGCCGACCGGCATTTCATTCCTCTACGCAGCAGCAAATCTCGCGATGGCAAAAATTGAGGAAGCGACACTTCTTGGTAAGGGCATTTCTGTGCAAGTGAAAATGTCGAAGCACCCAAGTGACGTGAATCTGAAGATCGAGGAGTATGCGATGCGGTATGTGACCGACAATAAAAAGAAGATCGATCTCCGTGGTCCTGTTTTTTTGACGATTATCTCAAAAATTCTTTAATTTTTGTGATATTTCAGCGTATATGTGGCAAATTCATTTTGATTTTTCTGGAAAAAGGAAGTTAATTAGCCTTTAGCATTGTTGGATTGATCAATCAAAATTATATAGTTCCGTTATTTGTGATAATTTATCTTTGGTTTTATTCCGAGCAAATGCTCACGAGGCCTTTCGATTCATGATACACTTCGCGTGTATGGCATATGAACGATCATATTCACAGTCAAACTATCTCCCCATTTTTCTATAGACTGAGAGTGTAGTCCTTTTGTAAGATCGCGAGAGGGTATTTTTCACAAAAAAATTAGATTGGGATGATTATTCATTCATCTTGATTTTTGAAAATGAAATTTGTCCGGCAGAATATCGCCATAACAGCATATTTATCCTTTGGATGTTATTGTGAGGGGATTTCTCCAAAAAACGTAGAAATCTTCGAGAGCATGGATA
>JAIRRQ010000113.1 GCA_031255895.1 Methanocalculaceae archaeon | reverse complement strand
AGGATCGATTACAGGTGATGTAACCTCTGGGTTCATGGGGGTGCTGTACAGCGATCCGCAGGCGATGGTCGATGTCTTGCAGACATGGATGCATCCGACAACACTCGAAGAAACGTTTGCGTCTGTACTGAATTTTCTCGTTTTGCCGTTCTCATCCGTCACTGGTTGTTGTCCTTTTTCCGTACTTGTAACGGATGTCCCCAATCCAGCATTTATGTCCGCACCGTTCGATGGATTCTGGGATGTTGTTCACATGCTCTACTGGTGTGCCTGGATAAACATTCTCATAGGAACATTTAACGCACTACCGCTTGGTCCGTTGGACGGTGGCCAGATGCTGCGCGAGGGAGTGAAGAGTTTCCTTGCCAAATGCGGCAAGGAACAGTATGCCAGTTCCTTGTGCGGCATGATCACCAATCTGCTGATTGTAGTGATCATCATTCCTATTATCATGCCGTACTTTTTCCAATGAATGAAACAACTGCGTTTATGATGACAAAAATCTCATAAAAGTATGTTTTATGAATGGACGCTGGTTCCTGTTTCCCTTGCTGGTTTTTCTTGGTGGATGCTGCTATGGTCCGTCATCGCCAATGATTAAGATAGCTTATGCATCAGGATTTTCGGTAATCGACGTGGTGATGAGTCAGTACTTTTACGGATGGTTGATTCTACTGATTCTGGTTGTAACGAGATTTTTTAAAGGGTTTTCGCCTAGATTTGCGTTTTTTTTACCGTTGACCATGACGCGGGTGTTGCGAGTGTTTGCGACTGGTGCCTCTATTGCGCTTGTGAGTATCTGTTACTGTTTTTCTCTGCAGAGTATCCCTGCATCAGTCTCTGTTATTCTGTTGTTTCAGTTTACATGGGTTGGTGTGATCATTCAGGCTTTGGTGGAGCGAAGAATGCCATCGCGACGGATGATGACGGCGGTTGTGATTCTGATTGTTGGAACTATTCTTGCCGCAGGTCTCGCAGGCAGCAATATTTTGTTGACTGTGGATGGGGTCGCATTTGGCATGTTGTCGGCTCTGCTCTATGCGCTTTACATCTTCCTGCTTGGTCGCACGGAATCTGAGATGCACCCATTAACCCGGAGCTTTGTGATCATGTCCTGTTCGCTCGCTTTTTTGGTTTGTATCTTGCCACATGCATATATTATGAGCGGTACGATGTTCTCCAGCATTTGGGTTTATGGAGTTATTCTCGGTCTGTTTGGTTGTGCTCTTCCGATGTTTCTGTTTTCGATTGGAACCCCGCATATTTCAACAGGAATCGCGACGATTCTCAGCTCATCGGAACTTCCTGCCTCGATTATCTGTGCGGTGTTCATTCTTTCTGAAGTGGTGTCCTGGGTACAGTGGGTTGGCATTTCTCTGATATTTTTTGGTATCTCCTACCCCTATCTTGGAATAGAGAATGCGTCTGACAGGAAATCGATGATGTCGTAGAAGTAGTTTACTGTTTTTTTTTGAAAAAACAAGTGAATTAAGTGTGAATGTGGTTTTACTTGGGATGTAAACCCTCACAAACAATGAAACGATCCTATTTTGGTTGATTCACTCAACGGCATTGATAGTGAACTTGTTTATTGTATCCTGAGAAACATGGGGCAAAATGCGTCTGTCATACTTCCTTCATCTGTCGAAATGTAATAATCTTTCTGCGTTCAATATATCTGTAACATGAAGCGAATTGCGGTACTTGCTTCGGGGCGCGGATCAAATTTTCAGGCGATACTTGACGCCATCGCCCGCGGGGAAATTAACGGGGAATGTGTTGCTCTCATTACGGACAACAAGGATGTTCATGCGATTGAATTGGCCAAAATTGCTGATGTTCCAGTGGTGGTGATCAACTTCGGAGACTATCCTGACAGAACGGCCTTTGAAGCAGATCTGCTTACAGCAATGCACGTGATAAACGCTGATTTGTTTGTTTGCGCCGGATATAGGCGCATTATTGGAGTGGATATTGTTCGGGAGTTCGTTGGAAAAATGATCAACATCCACCCTGCATTGCTTCCATCGTTTCCTGGTTTGTACGGTCAACGGCAGGCTTTGGAATATGGCGTCAAGATTGCAGGGTGCACGGTACATTTCGTGGACGAGGGACTGGACGCCGGGCCGATCATCGTACAGAGGGCTGTTCCTGTTTTTGATGATGACGATGAAAAATCGCTCGATGAACGGATTCTTGCCCAAGAGCACATTGCATTTCCCGAAGCAGTTGCACTGTTTTGTGCCGATCGGTTGATAGTGTCTGGTCGTCATGTGAGAATCTTGCCGGAGGCACCGTAAGTACATGACTCAGCACAGAAAAAATCCGATCGCAAAAGAGATCGCGCTTGAGCGAATTGAGATTCTCTTCGATCAGGCGTATAATAATCGCACTGATCCTGCTTTTGCCAACAGGTATGTGATGCTTGCCCGTGAGATTGCAATGTGCAGGCGACTGCGGATGCCCAGAGTGTACCGCCGATTCTTTTGTCATTCCTGCCATGTTTACTTCGTTCCGGGAAATAATCTCCGTGTCCGTGTTCAACACGGGAAGGTGATATCAACCTGCAAGGTATGTGGTGCGGTGGTTCGGATTCCGATCAAACACTGATTATGTTTACCTACTTGTGTGTTTGGTGCATGCTGAGATGTATGTACTTCTGACTATTTTTTAAGAGAAATGTCTCTGAAAAAAGAGTCGATTTTTCTATTTTTAT
>JAIRRQ010000073.1 GCA_031255895.1 Methanocalculaceae archaeon | reverse complement strand
TAACATTATTGAGATGGCACTCGAAGAGTTCCACAAATTCTCACCAAACGGGGCAAAAGTGCTCATCGATGAACGTGATGCTTATCTTGCACACGGTGTGATCGAACTAGAGAAGAGTTCTTACGAACGCGTGGTGGTGATTGTCGGTGCGGGACATGTACCTGGAATCAACCGGTACCGGAAAGAACCGTCAACCCTCCCTCCACTTGCAGAACTTTTGTCAAAACCGAAATGCTATTCCTGGGGAAAGATCATCGGCGGTTTGCTCATCGCGACGTTTGCAGTGATCATCACCACAATTGCATTCTCCGGTGCAACTGATCTTTTGGTCTGGGCAATTATCTACTGGGTGCTTCTGCACGCACTGTTTGCCGGTGTTGCAACGCTCCTTGTCCGCGGTCATCCACTCTCAGCAGTGATTGCTGCCCTTTTTGGTTGGATGACCTCGCTGAATCCGTTCCTTGCAGCAGGTTGGTTTGCGGCAATTACTGAGGCGAGAATACGACCTCCTACCACCGGAGACCTGGATGCAATCTTAAAGACCAATTCTATCGAGGAGCTGCTCTCGATCCCGTTGTTCCATATTTTGTTTGTCGCAGCTGTGGCGAACATCGGGAGTACGTTTGCGACGATATGTTTCTTCGTGTTTTTAACACCACTACTCGGTGTGGATTTGAGTATGATGACACAAATTCTCATGACTGGTTTGTCAAGTCTTTGGCAGTTTTTGACAAATTGGATCTAATTTTTTTTGAAAAAATGTGTAGTTAATGCGTTGTCTATGTATGTATTTTCTTAATATCTGACGAATATATTGATGGAATTTTTACCAGAAAAACTATATTTTCCAAAATGTTTTTCGAAATAATATAGATCATGTAGACACAAAAACAACATAACTGCAACAAATCGCGCATTTTGTAGACAAAATCCATTGTTCACACCAAGATGTACATGATGAGATTGTCAATTCAGAAAGACTCTTTGCTTTTCATGCATAAGGAGTAATTATGAATGTGAGAAATCCAGGAATTGCAAATTTTGGCATTACCATTATCCAATCGCGTCATAGCGTCCGTAAATTCAAAGAAGAGGATATCCCATCAGAATTTGTCAGAAAAGCTCTGGAATGTGCATCTAAGGCCCCTACTGGCAAAAACAAACAACCTTGGCTCTTCGTCATCATCAAAAATAAAGGAACTCTTTCAGAGATCGCAAAACTTGCACCCAATGGAAGATTCATCGAAGGTGCAGCAGTTGGCATTCTTGTTTTTGGTGAGATTGATTGGAGATTCACTGTTGAAGATTGTTCAGCTGCCTCCGAAAATCTGCTCCTTGCTTTGCATGCCTATGGATACGGAGGGTGCTGGATCGCGGGAAATCAAATGCCCTACGCAGATGCGGTTCGTAAACTGACCAACATCCCTGAGACCCACAAACTTGTTTCCATTATCGCTGCGGGAATCCCTGACATAGGCGGCATCAATCTCACAGAAAAGATTCCACTGGATAAATTGGTTTTTTTTGAAAAATATCAGTAAAACGTGATGATCAAAATAAAAAACACAACTGTTCAGTTTCCGCGCGTCGTTTATGTCATTAGTGCGGAACTGGTGATTGACACAGGGTGAATTATCGTCATAAAATAGATGTCTGGACAAAATAGGATATTGATGGGCACAGATATTGCAAAGGTCTCCACTGAATCGATTTTTCACCAACCAGATTCAGCAGAAACAATTCTCTCTCTCACAAGAAGCGGTACGTGTCTGATCAGTCTTTATTCGGGAATTTGTGATCAGTGGATCTCATAAGGGAATATTGTTTCGGAAAGAACATCCTAAAACGAGTTTTTGGAATCGCGAAAACGAACGAAATTATTTGTATTGTGAATGGTGCAATTTTCCCTGTTGCGAGGATATTTGCCACAGGTACGCGATATCTTCGACTGATGCAAAGCGCATTCCTGCGATAAAAAGTACCTTGGTTTCCGCGAATTGTTCGAATGCAGTGAACGGCAGATCTCACACCAAAATTATCATTGACAGGAAACAGATGAACGCGATGAGAACATCACTAATTTTTGTGGTCATGAATAAATTGAAACAAAAGTTCTTTTTCATGACGTTCCGGGAAAAATGGATGACTGAATGGTTGAAAATTTGGATTCTATTCCTCGATCTAGCTGAATCTATGTTACGTCTATGCGCATTCAGATTACGCTAAACAGGAGGTTGTTGTCAGTTTACAGATTTTTTGTGAGATTAGGTAGGCATTCAACACCGACTGTTAGAGTGGGAATACGTCACTTACTCTTTTTTTCAGATCAGCATAGATATTGTCATTACTGCACCAGTTAATCAAAATTAAAAATCAGATTTGATCGGATGTTACATTTTCTCACTGTTCCTCTGGAAAAATGATTTTCCAGGTACACTACGCACGTTCGAGTATCATCAAAAATTAACTCGCTGTACTGATAATCGAGATTACGTTCAATGGCATCTTTTTCGGCTTGTGGATGATCCGTTTTGTCGAGATCTTCGAGCGATATACTTTCACGGAGGGGATATGCAGCGTGTATGAGTGGATCACTTTGAGAGGTGTGAGAGAATATGTGTGTCACTAATGTTAAGATGATATAATAAAGTTTTGTTCCGAATAATCATGAAAAACGCAGAAATCCATAATTTTTTCCAAAAAACTAAACGAAATCTTTTTGTGACAGTGCTATTCGTTGCATCACCAATCTTATCTCCTTTCTTTACCAAAATAGTTGATATGGTCAGACCAGTTTTGCAGGTTGCATTAGATCTTACAGAACTCTCTCGTGCAAAAAAAATAGCAGAGGAAGCGGTTGCCGGTGGTGCCGATTGGATAGAGATAGGGACTCCTCTGGTGAAAAGTGAAGGGATGGAAAGTGTCCGTCAGATGCGAGATCTTTTCCCTTCCGTAACGTTAGTTGCCGATCTGAAGACCTCCGACACAGGAGCGATCGAAGTGGAGATGGCAGCAAAGGCTGGGGCAAACGTTGTCTGTGTGCTTGCCGCAGCTGACGACGCCGTCATTATAGATGCCCTCCGAGGAGCAGCCCTCTACGGTGTTGATATCATGGCTGATATGATGGGCATCCGTGATCCTGCTGCTCGGGCAAAAGAACTGGTTGCATTCGGTGTGCCAATCATCAACGCACATGTTGGTATTGATCAACAGATGACCGGAAAAGATCCTCTTGCACTACTGGATGTTCTTGAAAAATTGCCTGTACAAATCGCAGTTGCCGGTGGACTCAATTCGGAGACCGCTGCCATTGCAGCAGCCCGTGGAGCGGATATTGTAATCGTTGGTGGAGCGATCATCAAAGCCGCTAATGTTACTGCAGCCGCAGCAGCCGTTCGAAAAGCACTCGATGATCCAAAGATCATCTCCACGGAAAAGAAGACACTGGACTACCAAATCCGCGAACTTTTAAAAACAGTCTCCGTGCCAAATGTTACCGATGCCCTCTATCGCAAAGGAGCAATGATCGGACTTGTTGAGCGTCACGTGCCACACAAGATGATCGGTCGGGCAGTGACCGTGCAGACCTTTGGTGGTGACTGGTCCAAGCCAGTGCAGGCGATTGATTCCTGTATGCCTGGTGACATTCTGGTTATCAGTAACGACAAACGCACCGACATTGCACCGTGGGGTGAACTCGCCACCCGTTCAGCGATGAACCGGGGAGTTGCGGGAATTATCATCGATGGTGCGGTGCGCGATTGGGATGATATTTTGACACTTGACATACCTGTGTTCGCAACCTCCGTGCAACCGAATGCCGGAGAACCGAAAGGATTTGGAGAAATTGGTGCTGAAATTTTTTGCTGTGGACAGATCGTACATACCGGTGACTGGTTAATTGGCGATAAGTCAGGTGTTGTTGTCATTCCTCGCGAACATGCTTACGAGACCGCCCGCCGCGCTGTGGAAGTCTTCAAGACCGAGATCAGGGTAAGGGAGGAGATATGTCACGATGGAACGCTTGGGAGTATCACGCAGTTGCTCCGTTGGGAAAAAAAATAATGACACACAATCCCCATGTTCTAGTTCAAGAACGTCGCATCACGCATCAAAGCAAATGGATCTGAAATGTGTTGTTTATTGCCCCAAGGAATTGTTGAATATCCTGTCTGATTTGTTAGATATCTGGTACTATTTCGAACTGTTGTTGAAAAGGATCGATCAACAGATTGTAGCGTTTGGATGTTACACATAATTTTCGGAAATGTCTGTGTATATATTGGAGAAAAGGATAAAGCAATGAGACAATTGTTGCATTTGAACAGGTGAAACTGTTCAATCCTACGGGTGAATTCTAATAATACGTCTAAAACGCAATTAAAAAATCATAAATTTTTTTCACAAGATTTAAAAATGTTAGATGGTCATTCTGTACGCCTATACAACCTTCATCACAATTGTATCGTATCCATACTGAATAATCATTTCATCGGCAGTCTCGTTGATGACAAGAGCAGGTCGAATTACCATTGTTGTGGTATTGTTGTTTTCGTTTGAAATCTGGTAATTCATGAGTCCTATTGTACCGATGGTCCAATCGGCATAATCAATGCCCATTTCTTTCATCTGATTTTTTGTGTAAGTCGTCTGGAAGGAGGAACCTAATGACTTTACCGTTCTCGATTCACCCACAGCAAGACCGACAATGCCAGTGGCAATCTGATTGTACTCTTGCTTCAGCATCCAGAATGGATATTCATACGATGAATTGATCAGGAGCGGGTTTCTGTCTGCGACATCCATCTGTCGACCAGATACCAGATCAAGAGTTTGCGTCAACATCGGAAGACGGCACGCTGGAGAATCGCTGAAGACATCAATAGAGGAGGTCACCATTGGAATGTCATCGATGTACATTGTGTAGTCAACGTGTGCCGGATCACCAATACCGAGAATGCCGAATGTTGTGACTCCTCTCTTTTGGTTAAAAATGTTGCCAAGATTACTGAATGAGACGATACACATCACCAAAAGAAGGATACAAAAAGAGACTACGCCAACTTGCATCCAATTAATATCTTTTTTCTGACGAGGTTTTCCACCCACGCTGCTCTTTGTTTGTACTGCCATTTCTTTATACTCTGGGAAGGGGGGCCTCATAAATTAGTTGTTGTCCATAGATTGTGTATTCAAATACATTTATTCATTGAGTTTAGACTTACTAATGGTAAATCTCAGTGAATCGCTCTGTGCGAGTGACTAGTCGCATATGAGGTGAGGTGGGTATCATGTTACTCAAACAGTATCTGTTCTGTTTTTTCATCCTATGGTAGTAAATTTTGTCGTTAGTCGTTGAAATGGATATTTGTTCAATATCCTCCGCAAACCAATCAAACGCATATTCCCTTTTTATCACTGTAGAAAGCAACGACAATTTCATCTTTGACAGCAAGTTCCACGTTGATCTCTGTGAAAATGAAAACGAGTTCATCGTCATAAATCGTTCTCTGGATGTGGAAAAAGGGGATATTTCTACCATATTCATCTATCTCGAAATTTTGGTGATCAAAATAGGGTGAACGCACAGATCAAGAGAGAAGGAATTGAGGGTTCATGTCACCGATGCGAGCACAAATTCTGCAACATGCACCTGGGTTATCTACCTATTGATCTCTGTTAAGCTGGATGGTACAAAAATTAGCTTCAAGAATGACATCATGAGATCATCATGCAAAATGAAAAATGGAAAAATGCAGGAGGTGCAAACATAAATATCAAGTGAATCAGATTTCAATTAATTGTTCTATACGTATTATAACTTTCTGTTTCAAATTTATACTTTAATATACACCTCACTTTTTGTTCGATGCATTGATGCTTTTTCGACACGAACTACTATTCCAAGTGATGGAGAAGAAGCTGGTTCTGGACTACATGACGCAGGACGTCATCAATGTTGACGTGAACGAGACCATCGGTGATGTAATTCATCTGATCCGTACAACTCGTCATGATGGATTTCCTGTGGTACGGCAAAACAAAGTGGTCGGCTATATCTCCGCACGTGATATTATCGGCGAACATCCGCTGACAACTGTCGATCAACGAATGTCGCGCCACCCAATCAAGGCAACACCTAATCTGACGATTACTGAGGTTGCGCGTAGAATTTTCAGATCCGGTATTCAGAAATTACCGGTCGTGGATGACGAGAACACACTTATTGGTATTATATCGAACGTGGATGTGATACGTTCTCAGATTGAACGCGTGACTCCTGAGAAAGTTTTCAATTTTATGAGTACGCTACGTACCCTCTATGGTGTCGATCCAAAGCTATCGCGGGAGACAATTCAGGTTAGTGATATCCAACCGACACAGTCTCTGGTGTTTCAAGAGGAACTAGATGGTAGAATATATGAGTTGAAGATGCATCTTGCAGAACCTGTGATTGCAGTCCGATGTTGCGGACGTTTGATTCTCGTTGACGGTCATCATCGAGCGATTGCGGCGCAAATGCTTGATATCTCTGAGCTCGATGCGTATGTGGTCTACATTGAAGCTGACATCGAACTTGGGCTTGAAAAGACTGCGCATTCGATGAACATCTACACGCTTGCAGATGTACAGATTGATGACGGTCCCGAGCACTCATTGATTGGATCGTTCCATCCTGGATTAATTTCGACAGAAAAGAAAGTAATTTCCGATTACATGACTACTCATGTATTCAGCGTCCCTGTTTCTGGAACGGTCAAGGACGTTATCTGGTTGATCCGTTCAACAACCCACGATGGATTCCCAGTGGTGGATGAGGAGGAATGTGTCGTCGGGTTTATCGCAGCACGAGGCATTGTGGGAGCGGCGGCTTCGGATCCTATTGCAAAGCTAATGGAGGGAGAACTTTTGAAAATCAATCCTGACAGCGATCTGACAAGTGTGGCACGAAAAATGTTTAGATTCTGTATTCAGAAACTCCCTGTCACCAATCATCAGAACAAATTGATTGGTATCATTACCAATGTGGACGTAATCCGATCACAGATTGAAAAAGTAACGCCAGAAAAAGTTTTCGACTACATTCATACTTTAAAAACGCTCTACGGTGTGCAGCCGCAACTTTCACGTGGCATGGTTTCTGTTGTTCGATTGATGCCGACGCAGTCAAAAGTGTATATGGATGAACTTGATGGAAGGAGCTATGAAATCGTCAAAGGACTTGACGAACCACTGATCGTGGTTCGGCGGCCTGGAAAATTGATCCTCATTGATGGTCATCACCGAGCAGTCGCGGCGAATCTGATGCATCTTAAGGAGCTCGAAGCATACATCATCGATATTGATCCAGATATTGAGTTGGGTATCGAGAAGACCGCGCGCAATATGCGATTACGATCACTGGATGATGTGCAGGTACTGGACGAATCGCACTGCGCATTTCTTGCATAATTTTTTTTCCATACCCAACTGTACCGTTTGAATAGTTACAGATTTGTCGTTATATTTATGATACTTTCTTCTGGAAAACATAGATATATGTTGTTTTGTTCTGTGTGATCATGGTACACGCAGAAATATTCAAAATTTCCTATAGTTTTGCGTGTTTGAATACGTTTTCCAGAAAAAGTTTCCGTGATATTGTGGTCAGGATCAAAAAATATCAGAACAAAAATGACCCATACTTGCCCCCACCTCCAGGGAATAACGAGATACGACCTTCTCGCATCTTCACCACTTCGTTTGCAACCTCCTGTGAAATGGAACACAGATCCCAAGCTGGTATCTCCAGCAGAATCGCAATTTCATTGTCGAATGTCTCGATGAATCTGCCGTACAACGCAGTACATTTTTTTGTGTTTGGAGATGTTGTCCCCAGTGCACGGGCAATCATTTCGCCTAGGGCAATTATCTTCAGATATGGTGGTCGCGGCGTCTGTTCAGATAGTGTGGAGAGTTTCTCTGCACGTTCACGAACACCAAGTTTGATCCTTCCTTTATCGTGCGGGCATTTCCAATGGAGACGTTCCGCCTCTGCAAGCGAAAACTGTTCATAACAACGGGTACATGCCGTGCGGTTATATTTTCCTACCTCCGGAAAAAATCCGGCATTCAGTACAATCGCATTGGCCGATATTCCTGCAAGAACTGCTTTGGGAGATTCAACTCTAATCTCCATCCGCATGAATTCACGACCCAGTTTTACTGGTGTCGGACTGTGCGCATCAGAATTTGTGAGAAACGGAATCTCTGCAAATTCTGCGATGCCCGCGCCATAGGTGGAATCAGCTGAGAGACCGAGCTCGCAAAATTCGAACCATTCTTCCCCGTAGCATTCGGAGGGAGAGGCATATGCAGCGAACAGCGAAGTCCACGGGGTAAATGCATGAGCGGGACCAATCATTCCTCCAATCTCATGCACTGCGGACGCAATATCCTCTCCATTTAGTTGCAGATGCGGTCTGCCTGCGGTCGTCAGGTGCCCGCATACAGGAGCAAAGATTTCCTGTAACTCGGCAAATTGATCAAAAGTTTCCGCAAGAATCACATGATGCATGCGTGAAGAGTCTTCGACCTCGGTCTGTGGAACAACTGTAATCCCATATTCGTTGTCCAGATATGGTCTCCACATCCTGCGCCACTCTGGATGGAGGGCGTCACCACTGCCGACGATCTCGATGCCCTTTATTTTGCATCCAGAAAGAATATTCTCCGGCAGCATGTTCGGGGACGTTGCCATCGAAAAACAGGAGTGCAGATGGAGATCTACGTTTTTCTGCATGATTTATCCAATGTAGATGAGATCATCTGAAGGATTCGCCCTCTCTGTGTTTACAATTGCTGCTACTTCGCTTATCATCTGTTTTGCGAGATTTGTTAATTCAGTCCGATCGGCACGAATTTGCGTCAATCGTTCCAGCACATCCAACACTGCGATTGAACTCACTGGATCCACCAGATAACCGGATGTTTCACCAAGAAGTGCAATACCTTCCATCCCGTGCAGATGACCAAGCGTGATTAATAGTCCAACAACGCCGACAATGCTGCTAACAGGCCCCTCAGGAATTATTACCGCACCTACCGCAAGCACTTCCTCTCTGAGAAAAGATGAGCTGATTGCCGATATCACGCGGGGATGTTCAACCATGCGACCGATACTGTAGCCCCCCAG
>JAIRRQ010000033.1 GCA_031255895.1 Methanocalculaceae archaeon | reverse complement strand
CCAGGTACACGGAAATTCTCTTAGAATTCAATCGTCTGGTTATAAATATGGCTTCTTCCAACTCTCAACTAACACACAACTCTATTCGCCGCAGGCGGAAGAGATGTGAGGTGTGTATTCATGGTAACATTTAGTCCAGCTCAAGTTTGTGTCAAAATAGGAATGGCGGGCAAATCCAAATGTTCTCTGCCGGCAGGCAATATGCTCGTCCGTGCATTCCTTGCAGGTGCCTATATCGCAATGGGTGCCGCTCTTGCGACTGTTGGTTCGACTGCTGTAGCTGATTTCCTCGGTGCAGGTCTCAATCAGTTTATTCTTGGAGCATTGTTTCCTGTTGGTTTAGTCCTCGTGGTTCTTGCCGGTGCAGAACTTTTTACTGGTGACGCAATGTATGCCCCGATGGCAATCCTCCAGGGGAATACTAATTTTAAAGGTCTCATATATTTGTGGAGTGTTGTGTACATAGGCAATTTAATAGGATCTCTCTTCCTGGCATATGTTATGGCAAACGGTCCGTTCGTTTCCTATGCATCTGGGACTGCAGCCGTTACTATATTTGGCAGTCGTGCAATTGCTATTGCAACTGCAAAGGTCTCCTATGCAGGTATCGGTGGCATTTGGTCTGTCTTCTTGAAAGGCATTCTTTGTAACTGGCTTGTTTGTCTGGCTATCTTCCTTGCTCTTGCGGCAGATGATGTAGTTTCCAAGATCTTGGCAATTTGGTTCCCAATCATGGCTTTCGTTGCAACAGGATTTGAACACTGCGTTGCAAACATGTACTTCATACCGGCAGGTATCCTCACTAACATGGTTGCAGGTGGAGATACGTTACTCCTGAATTGGACCACGATGTGGACAAACAATATTATCTGGTCCACGCTTGGAAACATTACTGGTGCAGTTGTTTTCATGGCGATCGTTTACACGTTCTGCTACCAATCTGAAATCTGCGCTCTGCGTGAAACGAAATAATGAAATTTGATTTGAAATGAGGTTTTTCCTTATTTCAACCACTTTTTTAAATTTTTTTGAAATTTCTTCGATTTGGAATACACAAATATTTATGTTTATGAATTGTTATCGATAGTGGGATGTGAGAGTTCTATGATAATACGTGGGGTAAGAATTGGTCTGTCGTCGCTTCATCTGATAGTTTTGTTGTTTTTTATCTGGCCGCTTGTGTATTGTTCGTTTGTAATGAAGGATGCTACGTATCTTGTTTGGACGATTCCTTTGATATTCGCTCTCCTCGCAATTCCGATCATAAACAGCTATAGTGTTGGTTCCCAATACGCGAAGCTCCTCCCTGAGTATGAGGCTCAGTCCCGGAGTTTGCGCATTAAACAGATTGGTCCTGCCCAGTTTGGGAAACCGGTTCGGATCGAAGGTGTGGTACAGTTGGTAAAGGGGAAGTGGCTCTGTCGTCCAGCATTGACGATTTTTGACGGATCGGCGTCTATTGTTGCCCAAAGATCATCTCCTTTTGATTTTGATATTTCGCCTGGGGACAATGTGGTGGTTGTTGGCATGGTAACGAAGCGGTTTAATGTTTTTGGAAATACGGTGATTCATGCAATCGGGGTAAAAAAGGTTGAAAATTTCATTCCGCTGGAGTTGAATGAATCGAAGTCGAGTGGGATGATCTATATCAAAAAATATTAGTTTTCTTTCTTTCCTTTTTCATCCGCGAATATTGGGTTTGAGTATTTGGAGTGGAAATGACCTGATATGGTCATATATTGTGTCTTATGAAATGAAGTATCTGCGTCCTCTCTAATCGATCCCATCAATTTACCTCTATTGTTCGAATCTGATGGTTTTTAGGTATTTTTATGCAAACAACATGTTTTTTACACAGATTATGATCGATGAGCAGATTGTGATAGGTGATGATCTGATAATGGTGTTCATTCGACATTGTATGCTCATGCGCGCGAATAATTCAAGTATACTTGGGTTTTGGCCATCATTCTGAGATGCGACTGCACTATAGGTAGGATATCGATTGTCTGGATACTGAGAATAAATCAACGTGCGAACCAACACCCTCTTTTTTATGGATTGATCAGTGACACAAATTGTTTGGTAAATATGCATTGTGGGCAGATATCTAAAGAACATCTGATCTGGTCACAGGATAAGACGCCCAAACCTTTATGTCTGACTCTCATCCATATATAGAGTTACGCCAGCAACGGTTTGTTACCTTACTAGTAGAGCCGCTGATGAGTGATGACGGATGGTTTTTGAGCTATCTCGAGTGAAGTGAGTAATTATGGCAAGGATTTATCAGATGTTTGAAGTTTCGGAAGAACTTCAGAACAAAGCACTTGAAGCTCTTGAGCTTGCACGTGACACTGGAAAGATTAAAAAAGGTGCAAATGAGGCAACAAAAGCCGTTGAGCGTGGAATTGCGATTTTCGTTTTGATTGGTGCTGATGTTGCACCCGAAGAGATCGTCATGCACATTCCTGGACTTGCAGACGAAAAAGAAATTCCGTTTGTTTTTATTAATAAACAAACAGACGTCGGTGCTGCATGTGGCCTCGATGTTGGTTGCACTGCTGTTGCAATTATTAAAGCTGGAAAAGGCAAAGAAATCATCGAGGACCTTATTGGCCAAATCAGGGCACTCAGGGGATAAACATCATGCCTGATGATGCAACGCCAGCGGAAGTCATAGAGGTCATCGGTCTTACGGGTATGCACGGTGAGGCATCCCAGATCAAATGTCGTGTTCTCGATGGCCAGAATAAAGGACGGATCATCACCCGGAACATCTTCGGTCCAATCCGTGAGGGTGATGTGTTGATGCTTCTTGAAACTGAACGCGAAGCAAAGAAACTCTCGAGACGGTGAGTAGAAATGGTCGATATCTATACCTGCAATTACTGTGGTAGGCAGCTTGAGCCAGGAACTGGTAAATTGTTTGTTAGAAAGGACGGCGTAGTTTTCTACTTTTGTTCCTCCAAATGCCAAAATAACTATAAACTCGGCCGTATTCCACGCCGTGTCGCATGGACAGCAGCCGGACGCAAGGCACGCGGGAAAGAGTGAATCATGGAACGTACCTTTGTTATGATTAAGCCAGATGGCATTCAACGTGGTCTGATCGGCAAAATTCTTTCTAGATTCGAAGAAAAGGGATTCAAGATAGTTGCCGCGAAATTTGGCATTCTATCGGAGGCAATTGTTGACAAACACTACGAGGAACATATTGTCAAACCGTTCTACTTTGGTATGAAAGCGTACATTACCTCTGGTCCCGTGTTTCGCTTTGTTCTTGAGGGTGATAACGT
Source organism: Methanocalculaceae archaeon (assembly GCA_031255895.1). GTDB lineage: Archaea > Halobacteriota > Methanomicrobia > Methanomicrobiales > Methanocorpusculaceae > Methanocorpusculum. Next base: position 16,201 of record JAIRRQ010000033.1, on the reverse strand, counting down.
TATTGCAACAGTTCGCAAGATGAACGGTGCAACCAACCCTGGAGAAGCAATGCCTGGCACAATCCGAGGTGATTACGCTCTCTCAATCGGGAAAAATGTGATTCACGCATCTGATGCACCTGAGAGTGCAGCGCGCGAAATTGGCATTCATTTTGCCGATGTCGAGCTTGTTTCATACGAGAAGATCGATGAAATGCAGCTTTACGAGTGACTTACTGGTTTCTCAAGAACACTTTTTTTAAAATTCTGATTCCACTTTTTCGTTTGTTTGTGAACGTTTTACTCTGGTAATTATGTTAGCAATTTCTTTCTTTCATCAGAATTTTTCGAATGTATGTTTTGTATTCCCTGGAAATTTCTGGTATTCGCATGGAACAGGATCCATGAACGATGATCATTCCCAAATAGATGTAACGTACTCGCTTTTTCCACAGATTCTTTACAAAAATCGAATTGAAAATTCAGTTGTTACACGAGTATATTCCTATTCTATGAAGATCGTATGATTTCTATCTTCTAAAACAACACAACTATGTTTCCAATTGTATTCGTTCTGAGATCTGTTCATGTGGATAACGGAGGGGATTTCACAAATAAGTAATGGTTACTGAAAAGAATGATCAAAGCGGAATTTTCACGTCATAATGCAATATTCGCGGGTTTTTAGAGGCATTAACGAATTTTATGCTGAATTGCAAGTGTGCATCAGATCATGAGGTATTGGAATAATTCTTGATTGATCCGTTAAACATCCAATTACTATATTTGGTGGTTATATTCAAAAATCCACAAATTTTGAGTGATATTCAATAATTTTGAGAAAATAATTACATTATTATTGTAATTATGAGGTAATTTTTATCAATATTCCGTTTTTATCCAATAATGCCTGCCACGACGTATCATCTTAGGTACCAACAGCTCAGATCTGATGTCTATTGCCTTGTCCTGTATCAGTTCACTCCTCTGTCGGAGCAGTTCATTGAGGACATCCTTAACACCCTCACCTGTAATCGTTGACATGTTGAAGCGATCTTCCATTTTTTTAATGTCAGCCTTGTTTACGACGGTCAACATCGGAACGGTAATTATCTCAGCAATTTTTTCGCGGAGTTTTTCTTGCGCATGAATAGAATAACCGCAGTGCTCACTTACGTCGATCACAAATAGCACTAGATCCGCGACATGTACAAGAGCGTTGAGTGCCTGTTTTTCAATTGCGTTTCGTTCTTCTTCGGTGCGGCTAAGTAGACCTGGGGTGTCGATAAATTGAATACGTTTTCTTCGTTCTACGTCTCGGTGGCCGATGATGACGCCCTTTGTGGTGAAGGGGTAGGATGCAATCTCTGGTTCTGCGCTTGAAACTAACCGGATAAATGACGATTTACCAACATTTGGATATCCTGCGACCACGACTGTGAATTCGTTCATATCGATGAAGGGGAGTTTGCGCAGAACGTTTCGTACATCATTTAAATAACGAAGCGCATCATCTGCACGGTGTACGATGGACGCGATGCGGGCGACTGCACGCTTTCGTTCGATTAAGGGGTCAACACGTCGCATACCGCGAACGATGCTTTTACCAACATTGCGCACGTTCTTTGCCGCCCATCCCAGCATGCCAAGCGCCTGGTGGAGTTTATCCATGCCGAAGAGGATGTCGCAAAGGTTGCGATAAAATGGAGGGAGTTGTTCAAATTCGGGAAAACTCTGGATAATGCTTACTAGCTTGTCATGTGTTGCTTGAGTGATCGCTCGGACGAAGTCTTCGTTCGCACGTTTTTTGTTACTTTTTTCTCGCATTTTTTTTGCGGCACGCCGGAAGCTGCGATCCAGCAGTTCGTCAGCAATGGGTATCGTGGGGATATCATCAAAATACATAGTTGCCTGATTCACTTGATATTTCTTTATTCTGGTATGTTCTGAACAATCATTATGGATTTGTCGTTGATTCAAAAAATATCCTTATTTCTTTATTTTTATCCATATTATACTTAACTCATTTCATCATCAATATTCGCATCCAATTATGGGTGGAGTATTGTCGATATCGTTGTGTCTGATCCCAACATGGTTCGTAATCATATCCGTATTCTCAAATCAGTGGATCCGAAGGAAGGGTATCATCTGACTTCGCGCTCCTAAAATAGATCCAACGTAATATTGTTTCAAAGGGGCATTTATGACGTTTCGGTAATTAAAGAGAGCTTGCCTCTTGGAACTGTTATACGGACTAGTTTTATTTTTTTGTTGATCGAGATGTTTCAATGGAAAGTCTGGTTGTAGATATTATTGTCTGCAGTGTAGCTATCTCTGGATATATTCGGTCGTATAAAGTCATTCACGGGTTCAAGGAACAATATATTTGGCGTTTGATCACAATAGAGGAGAGAGGATCAGTTAATATTTTTATTTGTTTGGATATCCTTTGAATACTCCCACTATTGAATAATCCATTTTATTCAAAACGGATATATACTTTCGTTATCAATAGAATTTACTGATTACTATGAGGAGTGAGCAGTTTACCCATTCGATCCGCAAAAAGAGAGTGATGAGCACCGATGGAAAAATTATCGGACAGATTAAGAACATCACTTTTGACTGTGCAACTGGGCAACTGCTGAATCTTGTTGTGCGCCCGGATCAGACATTTGATGCATCCTGTTATAAACTTGATAGCGATGCAATTGCACTACCGTTTGAGGCTGTTAAAGACATCACGGATTTCATCGTGATTGATCGCTACATGCTGCGGTGAAAAATATCAATGGGTTTTCATACGTTTTTGGGCAAGTACTCTTCAATATTTTTCACGGAAAATACTTGATGAGGGCTTCAGCCGTTCCCTCACCAAATGGTTTGTCCATGATATCATCTGCTGCTGCCCGCGCTTCAGGACTTGCGTTTGCTGGAACGACTGCGATACCTGCTGATTTGAGCATGGTAACGTCGTTGATTGAATCTCCTGCGGCGAGAAAGTCGGTAGGGGTGAGGTTCATGAGATTTGCTAGTCTTGCAAGAGCTGTTCCTTTAGAATGTCCTGGTGACTGAAGATGGATGGCAAATCCTGTGTCCACGACCTGCACCGGTATTCCTATGAGAAGGCGTTCAATCTCTTCCGCGTCTACATCGCGGGCAAAGGCGACATCGGAGTACCGGTACTCGTTGCTGTAGAGCCGTAGTTTTCCCTCTTTTGGTTGGAAATGATTAACAATTATCTGGTATGCTACAAAACAGAGTTCGCGATCTCCCTCTAAATGGTGCATTCCTGTGTAACCTCGACGATATATTCCTCCGTTTTCTGCAATAATGTCACCGTTCGTTCCGATCATTTTGGACACTGTGTCGACAAAACAGATGGTGTTGCCGGATGCTAAAACCACCGGGATGTTTGCACTCACTAGACGGCGTATCTCTTCTACGGCGTGTGTTGAGATGCGTCGTTGTTCGTCGGTGAGTGTCCCATCGATGTCAGTGATGAAGGCTTTGGGCATGAAAGATGTATTGGGGTTAGCAAGGTTTGATACCTACGGTCTCAACCATGAAGGTAGCCTCCCCTTCGGGAAGGTTTGGGCTGTCCACGAGCCGTGCAATGCGTTTTCCGGCCTTACTCTTTCTAAGATAGAGACGGAATGTTGCCGAGTGACCGACAATGTTGCCGCCGATCGGCTTTGTTGGATCTCCGAAAAAAACTCCCGGATTGGACATTACCTGATTGGTAACAACGGCAACTGCGTTCAGCTCGTCAACGAGTTTGAAGAGATCATGTAGATGGCGGTTGAGCTTTTGCTGACGTCCTGCAAGTGTGCCGCGTCCCGCATACTCGGCACGGAAGAGACCGGTTAGAGAATCCACGATGATCAATTTCACAGGCATATCGGTTTCTTTGAGTTCGTTTGCCATATCACGTGCAGAATCTATCAGAAGCATCTGATGATCAGATGTGTGAGCACGGGCGACGTGGATATTTGTAAGGAATGTTTCTGCATCTGGGATCTCATACTTTTCGATGAACGACTTTTCAAACTCAAGACCCTCAACCATCTGTTCGATACGTTCCGGACGGAAAGTATTTTCCGTGTCGATGTAGAGACAGCTACCTCCAAGGCCACCTATTTCTTTGGGAAGCTGACAATTCACTGCAAGTTGATGGACAATCTGTGATTTTCCAGAACCAAATTCTCCGTAGAACTCGGTTATGGCCTGCGTTTCGATTCCCCCTCCCAGAAGTTCATCCACTTCGGGAACGAACGTGCTGAGCTTGAGAATTTCCTGTCTACGAACAAGAATATCAGTACCGGTTTTGAATCCTCCAATGTCTGCGATTTCGCGAGCTGCTCTGATGATCTTTTTTGCTGTTGATTCTCCAAGTTCAGCTGCCTCGGAGAGGTCAACCGGTGCTGCGGTTGCAATGCTTTCAACAGTCATGTACCCCGCTTCTCGAAGGCGTTCTGCGGTTGCTGGTCCGACTCCGGGAATGTCCTCAATGTCAGTTGCTGTCATATCCTATGTCTCCTTTGATATCCTTTGTTTCCTTTGCGTTGTTGAGATACACTATTAACATCGACATTTGCAATATATAAATCTCTGACTGAGCGGTGTGAAAGTGCCCTCTGTATGTTTGGAGGATTGTTGTCATTCAGATGGATTTATCTGTGTTTTGCTCATGATACATCACAATTGTTGTGATGAATCCATCTTTTAAATAAATTTTGTTAGGTGTTGTCAGTGTTTTTGTGAAAAACTAGATTTATTTCGTATGAAAACGGAGACTCAAGGAATACATCGAGCATTAAATATAGATCATAGTTTGAGCAGCTGATCTTTTAGATCGACTGCCGATACGCACATTATTTCCACATTATCTGCATACAATCTGGAATTTTTGCAGATACCTCTTGCACGTATGTATGCTGCTGGAGCAAGCGGTAGTTCGGTCACAATTATAAAGGCTTCAACTCCGTTGTCGATTGTCATCCCTTCAGTTCTAGGGACTACAAAACCCTCGAACTCGGCGTAGGTACCTTTTTCCTCGCACTCCCTCAGAACCGCACCGTGACCAACGGAGAGCTCCACATCTCCGTACTTGTTCAATTTTGCTGATGCATTGATGATTTCTATTCTATCCCCGATGAATACTACTACCTCTGTCGCCTTGTTCCAGCAAGCGACGTTTACATATTTACATCCGACTTCACTGCCGAGCTTGATATTTTTCACCTGTAACTCGGTTCCCCGATGGGTGGTAAATTTTCGGATTGATGAGATGGATCGCACGATGCCAGTCACCACAGATGTCCGACCTTCTGCTACGTCGCCTGCATCGTTGGTGAGAACCTCGATGGATTTCGGATGTGGGGTTATTAACACGCCATCGTCTGCGATGTACTCGACCGAATTTTCGATCTCTTTTCGTATGAGTCCAGAAAAACTTACCGAGGTACCTTCATCCAGATTCGCAAACACTTCTGGTTTCCAGGTGATGATGCGTGCTGTTCCGGATGGGTCACCCACGAAAATCTCCTGAAATTCGGACATTGATCCGTCGCGGCGGGTGACTTTGTGTAAATTTCCTATGTGGAGTATCTTTGCTGTTAGTGGAACATTCATTACCACTGATTTCGACAGTTTTTTCGTCTCCTGGATCGTTACCTGACTAGGTCTGAATGCAACACAGGTCACCTCATTTCTATTACATGGTCGTGGTTTTGCGATCACCTCAAAAACTGCCCCTATTTCAAGATCAGGGACGGTTGCGGCCATTGAGCCCCATAGTGTCATCTTTACTGTGCCGGTTTGATCCCCGAGGACGAGGACTGCAATCAGTTCTGGCTCACTGTTCTTACTCCCTCCCTCGCGTCTGAATTCACGGGGAGGTATTATTTCGAGAATTTTTCCAAAAAATGATACAAGAGCGGTGGCAGTGTTTTTAATCTCATCAATTTTGATGTGATTTCGACCGAGTTCCTCAACTACGAGCATGGCGCCGCAGATTTCGTCGATCGTTTCTCCAAGTTCTTCGCATTTTTTTTCTACTCGCTCATCAAATTCCTCTTTGGTAAGCAGATCGGAAACGAGCGCATAATGCATGATTTATCTCCTGTGCTGGTGCTGGCGAATGATCGTGTTTGTCATGTCTTTATGTGTTTCGGTGTAGTGTGTCTGTTTTGCTTTGTCGTCGTTAACGAGGATTTTGAGGTGCTGTGGTTGACAGTTGTACTGCGATGGTATGACACGGTTATACATTCCTGCGCTCAGAATTGTTACGGTATCGGTGGTAATGGTTGTGGAGATGTTCACGGGTATATCTGCCTTGTTTGTAACAATCACTTTGTACCTGGTGTTGTACGTTATCCGATGGATCTGGTGGTTGAATTTTGCGTCCATGTTGATGAGAATCTCGTGCACGGTTTTAATTGAGTTGACACTGGTCCAAAAAATGGTGGATTCGTTAACCATCCGATATATTGGTCTTATCCAGTGTGTGGGGATTGTGGGATTGTAGTGTCTTACTTCGAGATCAGTGAAGTCTACGTCTTCGGTAAGTTTATGTATTTTAATGACGTTGATCTGGGCAAACGAATAAGAGAGTAAGTTGCCCATAAGTTTTGTGTACTTTATTGAGTATGTTAGACTCTTACATAATTAAAAATCACGGATGTGGATGGAAAATTGCTGGTATCCGCATATCCATATCTTTTCAAATACAAGAAGAACGATATACTACTATCAGATCAATTCACGGTGTGAATTGTGTGCGCTGAGGTGATCGAAACGGACAAAAAAATTGTGTATATGGATCATGCTGCGACAACGTATGTGGCACCTGAGGTAATGGAAGCGATGCTTCCGTACTTTTCTGTGAAGTTTGGCAACCCCTCATCGGTGTGTGGCATTGGCCAGGAAAATAAAACCAAAATCGATGAAGCGCGTGCAAAAGTCGCAGTAGCCATCAATGCGGAACCAAACGAAATTTATTTTACAGGGGGGGGCTCTGAATCTGACAACTGGGTGTTGAAAGGGATTGCCTTTGCGAACATTCGGAAAGGAAAACACATCATCACCACTGTCGTTGAACACCACGCGATTTTGCACGCTGCCGAGTGGTTACAGTCTCAGGGATTCGAAGTGACATGTCTACCGGTGGATCAGTACGGTATGGTGTCGCCTCTAGATGTTGAAAAAGCTATTCGGCCTGATACCATTCTCATATCCGTCATGTATGCAAACAACGAAGTTGGAACCATCCAACCGATTGCAGAGATAGGGGCGATAGCCCGTGCACATGGTATCTATTTCCACACCGATGCAGTACAAGCGATAGGTCACGTCCCGATTGATGTAAAAGCCGAACACATAGATCTGCTTTCGTTGTCCGGTCACAAGTTTTACGGACCGAAGGGTGTCGGTGCACTTTACGTTCGACGCGGTGTGCGGATTCATAATCTGATCCACGGAGGTGCACAGGAGAGAAGACATCGGGCAGGAACCGAAAACGTTCCGGGAATTGTTGGTCTAGGTGCTGCAATTGAGCGGGCAGTCGCAGTAATTCCTGAAGAATCAGTACGTCTCGCTGCGTTGCGGGATTATATGATTTCAGAGCTTCTCAAACTTCCGGGAAGTCACTTGAATGGTCATCCGACCGAACGTCTGCCGAATAATGTGAACATCACGTTCGAGTACATTGAAGGAGAGAGTATTCTTTTGCATCTCGATACGTTTGGTATTTGTGCCTCCACCGGCAGCGCCTGTAACTCTGCCTCCTTTGAATCATCCCATGTACTGACGGCGATGGGTGTTCCACATGAGATTGCTCATGGTTCTGTTCGTTTTACTCTTGGGGAATGGAATACCGAGACTGACGTTTCATATGTTCTCGAAAAATTGCCGGAAATTATTCACAAACTCCGTTCACTCTCCCCCCTTACTCCAGAGGAGCTGAGATAAATGTACAGTGAGAAAGTAATGGATCATTTCATGAACCCGCGCAATGTGGGTACCATTGAGGATGCAAATGGTGTCGGCGAAGAAGGAAATCCTTCTTGTGGCGATATTATGAAGATGTACTTGATGATTGAGAATGATATCATCGTGGACGCGAAATTCCAGACATTTGGTTGTGGCGCGGCTATTGCTTCAAGTAGCATGGCTACTGAGATGATCAAGGGGAAGACCCTTGAGGAAGCATGGCAGCTTTCTAACAAAGCAGTCGCAGAAGCGCTTGACGGTCTGCCTGCAATAAAGATGCATTGTTCGGTTCTTGCTGAGGAGACGATTCATAAAGCAATTAATGATTATTTGATAAAACAGGGGCGTGAATCATGGGGAGAACCTGCATCATGCTCATCCTGTGATCACGATTGCGATGTCTGCTGCGAGTAATGTTGTACATTTTTTTTGCCAGATCTTCCCTCAAAAAATTTTGATCTCTTCTCTATCTTTGAGGGAGTGATCCGACGGTAATATTGTGTGTCATGAATCGTGAGGTAATTGAATAGATGTATTTGTGAGGTAACTGTAAATTTTCAGCGCAATAATATCGTTTTTCGATTATTGATTATATTGCAACTCTGATTGTTTTGACAAACAATGGCATTTCATCCTCGTTTCAGGACTAGATCGCAATTTTTTTTTTTGAGATTTTCATGAAAAAGCAATAATAGAATCTCAATCATCTCAGGTAGGCGATTATTTTGTTTGATATGAATTTGACGTCGCTCTCCACAGAGTGAGGTGGTTGTTTGATGGGGATATTATCTGTGGTATTGTATTCTTATCAGTTATCATCGAGAGTTGCGGCAATTGTTATCAAAACGTCTGTTTGAGTGTTATACCAATGGGGGTGATGAACATAGGGAAGTTACTGACATTTATCTTAGCATTTGTGGTGATCTTTGCGTGCTATCTTTGCAATGATGCATAAAAAAATTATTTTATCATAGGGTCCTTGCAGTCGTAATTATTGGCTGGAGCGGGTGTAATATGCATATTCTTGGTATTGAATGCGACATTCCCACAACACCTGTGAGTACGATGTTCACAGTAGTAGTCGCTGAGTACTGCATTGTGATGGTTAGGAGGGTCTATGAGAATGAGATGGTGAATATGCGTGACACATCGACTGCAGTGTTCGGAAGATATTTTCAAAATCGGCGCGAAAATCTTGTCTTCCATCTGTGCAACAAGATGGTATTTTTGGATCTGATCGTTTTGAATTTTCTGATTTGATTATATGTGTATTTTGCGTTGTTATTGTAGCTGTGATGAAATTTAAGCTTCTTTGGGCGATTGTATCTGTTTTTTCGGATGCATCAATTCTCCCATGTAAACGTGGGATGAATATTTTGGCAGTATGAGTTGTGTATGGAGGAGGAAGTTTATCATTTTCCAGATCAAACAAGTATCTACTGTTTGAGCGTTGGGGATAGCAATGAGAAAAACGATGGAAGTTTTCTTATCAGGAAAGGTGCAAAAGGTTGGCTTTCGCGCCTGTGTGAAGAACGTGGGTCAAAATCTTGGTCTTTGTGGTGAGGTGGAAAATCTGCCTGACGGGCGAGTGCGTGTTCTCGTAACGGGTGAAGACATGGTTATCGAGAAGTTCCTTTCGATGGTGTATGCCTGTCCACGCGCGATTATTCGTGAAGTTGCAGTATCGGAGTATGTTCTGACGAAATTTTCTGATTTTATAGTGCGGCGCGAGTGAACTAAATTATATGATCTGGTAATTTCGACTACAGAGTGGTATTTATGAAAACAACGAAAATTATCACTTATTTTGACAATCAAGGTCCGGAAAATACGAAGGACTGTGCAGTTCTTGCAGTTGAACGTGCAATCGAGCTTGGTTTGACTACTATTGTTGTGGCAAGTTCGAGTGGTTCTACAGCGCGGGAATTTGTAAAAATCGTCTCGGGCACGAATATCCGACTGGTAATTGTAACGCATGCGATTGGGTTTTCTGCTCCGAACGTGTGGGAGTTTGATGTGGCACTTGCTGATGAATTGTCCGCTGCCGGACATGCGATTGTCTGTGGGACACATACTCTATCTGGTCTGGAACGCGCTCTATCTCGTTCTTCGCGTGTGGGAGGGGGGTCACGTACCGAAGCGATCGCAGAAGCCTTTCGGAAAACGATCGCGGTTGGTCTGAAAGTTGCTGTGGAATGCGTGCTTATTGCTGCGGATCAGGGTGCAATCAGCGTAACCGATGAGGTTGTTGCGGTTGGCGGAACAGAGGAAGGGGCGGATACGATTCTGGTGATCCTGCCTGCTCACACGGCATCGTTTTTCGATCTGCAAGTTCGAGAAATCGTGGCAATGCCTCGAAATCGGTGATATGCATGGTGTTCCACTCACTCGGAAAGGCTGCAGGCTGGATGGCAAAGAGTCCATATGTCTGGCTCAGTGGTCTGTGGGCTGCGGTAGTTCCTCTGATTGCCTGGTATCTATATGAAAGTTTTGGGGGGGCAATGGTGACGATTTTGGTTGCTATGGCGCTGATGCTTGTGTTTCCTGCGCTTATTGCAGGTACTTATGGCGTCGTTGCAGAAGATGAATCGTCGCTTTGTGTGTTTCGGCGGTATGCGATACATGGTTATTTCCGGCAACTTTTGTCTTCGATTTTGATGTTTTTGATTGCATGGTTCCTCTTGCAGTTTGTTTTTTACGTTTTGCTGGCATTCGGTTTTGAGATTGTGACATCTGCACAGATGGCGACGTTTGTGTTTATTCCAGTGATGTTCTTTTGTTACTTTGCGGATGTAATTGCGGTGGTGAACAAAAAACACGCCTTTGCGTCGGTAAAGAACAGCTTTCTGTTGGTGCTGAATGGGTCACTTTCGGTTGTGATCTTTCATCTAGTGAATTTTGTGCTGATGATTATGGTCTCCGTTGTTGGTTCGGTTGTGTTTGCGGCATTTACGATGGACACATTCCTGCCGCTTGCATCGATGACGGAAACTGAGTTGTTATCTATGACCTATGATGAGTTTCTTGTGATCGTGTCTACATCTGAGGTGGTGTTTGCCGGATTTGCAGCGCTTGCAATGTGTGTGGTATTCTTTGTTCCATTGTTTACGTTGTATAAGGCCTGTTACTTTGTGACAACTTCAGCTCTTGCGTTATCTGATATTTCGAAGGATCCGGTAGGGATGTATGATGAAAAAGGTCGTTGGTATAAGTATTCGTAGATTATTGCTCTTTGATGAGGATATTCCATCTTTTTTATCAGATCACTGCAAATATACTCATGAAGGGTGATATTTATGGATATAGGAATTTCATCAAGATGATGAAAATAGATCTTGTGGGTGGTACTGGGAATATTGGTGTGGGTCTTGCTCGCAGAGCTTATCCGTCTGGAATGTACGATGTAATGATTGGATCAAGATATGCAGAAGCAAATAAATCATATCTTGTGTCAGGTTTTCTGATGACTTGTTTTTCGGAGCATACCTGTGTGGTAACTACCTGTACTGGGGAAACGAATGTGGATGTGTTTAATCGTGATACTATTATTCTGTCGTTTTTGTTTGAATGGATAGTAAGAATAATTGGAATAGCGATACTTGCATTACAAATATTGTTGTCAAAGTTGGCGAAAACATTTATTGATTTTACTGGTGTGATTGTGGGAAGATGGATGGAATTGGATAATCCTGTTGTTATCTGTGAGGATGATTTCGCAACCAGATGGGCTGTGATGGATATGATTGTAAATGTCTCTGTCTCAAAATTTCAATTGCTAGGTGGTGATCCGTTTGCAATATCTGGTATTGTGGAATGTATTACTCCTCCGACAATCACTCTTTCTCTAAACACTTACTTTGAAAAATTTCGAATTTTTTTAGATTTTTTAGATGACTGTGCTGTGAAAACGACTTTGATGAAAATGTTAGTCTCCATTTATGCGATTAATATTTCTGAAACGACGGAGGAACTATAGCCATGCGAGAGAAGTACCTGACACGTTTTGATGAAATATGTTTTCAACTCGTCACCTGCGGGTTTAAGGAGTACTCTGCAAAAATATACGTTACTCTTTCTGTCATTGGGACGGCAAAAGTGACTGAACTCCATGCTATTACGATGATTCCTCGCAGTAAAATCTACAATGCTCTCCTTGAACTGGAAAAGGATGGGTTTGTTACGACATTTGGTATCAATCCAGTATATTATGTGGCATGTGATGGAACTGCAGCTCATTTACGTATCTTGGAACGAGAACATGAGAAAAATAAAATACTCCATTCTTGTTTTGAAAAGCTCCAAAAAATCAATCAGTTTTCTTCCTATAATGGATTCATGCATTTTCGAACGAAGCATGTTATCTCTTCCCAGATTGAGCTTCGTCTTGAACGCTGCAAACGCGATGTACTGATAGTTTGCAATGATGCAGCTACCCTTCATCGCTATGCTCCGATTATTCTGAAAACCAGCAAGCGCATTCCAGTCTACATGGTAACTCTTGATGACGATGTAGGTAGAACTTCCCCTCTGAAGTGTTATACTACTACGGATAACTCCCAGCGCGATCTCATGCATACGATGTATAATACTGGAGGGGTTAAGGTGCCTTTTGCCATTTATTTTTATCTGGATCGTACCAGTACTTTTGGGATTCTCAAGACAGAGAATAACTTTGCAATCTCTAATGAATCGGACGTACACGCAGATTTTGTGGTGAAACATTTCCTTCGGACGATGATCCACTACTCCGCATCTTCGTAGTGGTTCTGTGTACATTGATCTTTCGAGGAACACAACACTTTTTGAGATTGACGCATCATGAGTACCATGGAGGAAAAACCCGTATGATCGCAATTATTGCAAAATGTTATGTACATCCTGAGGCAGTTGATCCATTTTTGACCCTCGTCCATGAACTCGTTACCGCAAGTCGTGCAGAGTCAGGAAATATCTCCTATGATTTTTATCGTGATCTTCAGACTCCAGTCAATTTTACGTTCATTGAATGTTGGAAGGATCAAGAAGCTATCGATACGCACAATGCATCTGTACATTTCAAAAATTTTGGAGAACAAACAGCTCTCTATTTCGCAGCACCTCTTGAGATTTCTCTCTACGAGAAACTTCTTTAATTTTTTTTGAAAAGTGATTGCATTCTTAATGTTATTTATAGATAATGTCCTCTCAGACGAATCACAAAATATATCTATTTCTAAATGAAATTTGGAGTGCTGACATGTGCCTTTGATCGTTTTCATTTTGGTCTAGCGATCGAATTCACAGTTAGCGCATACCTGTAGTGTTATGCAGGAGAGGTAAATATCATGACAAAAATGATCAAAGGATTGGCAATGAAACGGATCGGTGAAATCGGTTGGGTTGAAAAGGAAGTACCCTCATGCGGCCCACTCGATGCCATCGTGAAACCACTGGCGGTCGCTCCCTGTTCTTCGGATGTTCACACCGTTTGGGAGGGTGCGATCGGTGAGCGCACTGATCTGATCCTTGGACACGAGGCAGTTGGCCAGGTGGTTGAGGTTGGATCTCATGTGAAAGATTTCAAACCGGGGGACCGTGTTATTATCCCAGCTATCACTCCAGACTGGATGAGTGTGGAGGCACAGGCAGGTTTTTCGATGCACTCTGGAGGAATGCTTGCAGGTTGGAAATTCTCCAATTCTAAGGATGGTGTATTTGGGGAGCTGTTCCATGTAAATGAGGCTGATGGAAACCTTGCACTTCTTCCGGATGCTATCCCGGTAGAAGAGGCAAGTATGATATCTGACATGGTGCCGACCGGATTCCATGCAGCAGAACTCGCTCAGGTTAAACTAGGAGATACTGTCTGTTGTATTGGTATTGGGCCTGTGGGCCTCATGGCGGTTGCAGGTGCGAATTTGATGGGGGCGTCGCAAATTCTGGCGGTTGGCAGCAGACCTGATTGTGCTGCTGCGGCGCGTGGTTATGGCGCAACTGATATTATCAATTATAAGAATGGCGACATCGTCGAACAGGTTCTTGAAAAAACTGATGGTAAAGGCGTTGACAGAGTATGTATTGCAGGTGGTGATGTAAATACCATGCGGGAAGCTATTGCGATGGTGAAAGCAGGAGGTATCATCGGGAACGTAAACTACCTTGGTTCTGGTGATTATGTGCAAATCCCGAGGATTGCGTGGGGATTCGGCATGAGTCATAAGTTCGTACACTGTGGTCTCATGCCTGGTGGAAGACTGAGAATGGAGAAATTGGCAAGTCTTGTTGCGATCGGTAAACTGAATCTGTCACCGCTCCTGACGCATCGATTCAAGGGTTTTAAGAATATGGAACCAGCTCTTTTGCTGATGAAGGACAAACCCCGCGATCTTATAAAACCTGTTGTTACCATTGAGGAGTGAGTGACTGACAGTTCACGGTTGGGGTTGGTTGAATATCATGAGAGTTGGAATAATGGGGGGTACTGGCAATATTGGGGAGGGCTTAGCCCGGAGAATTTGCCTGTCTGGAAAATATGATGTAATTATCGGTTCCAGGGATGCTGGGAAAGCACGCTGTGCAGCGGATGGTGTCATGTCCTGTCTTGCAGAGAATTCTTGCACGGGAACGTCCTGTACTGGGGCGACGAATGCGGATGTTTGTGACTGTGATATTATTATCATGTCACTTCCCTTTGATAAACTGGCGTCCACCATTGAGACGATAGGAAAATCTGCCTTTGAGAATAAGATTGTTGTTTCATTGATCAATCCGATGATTCGTAATCCCAAAGAGAGGTATTTCCTTCCGGATCATCCAGTAGATGGATCTGCAGCACTTGCATTGCAGAAGTTATTGCCTGTGTCCGCCAAGATCTGTACCGGTTTCAACAATGTTGCTGCAGGTAAGTGGATGGAGCTGAATGAGGAACTTGATTATTCGGTGGTTGTCTGTGGAGATGATCTAACGGCAAAGCGAATTGTGATGGATCTGGTTGCGAGTGTTTCGAAACTTCAACCGCTGGACGGTGGCCCGCTTGCAATATCTGGTATCATCGAAAGTATCACGCCTCTTGTGATCACGCTTGCATTGAATAATGGTCTCAAGGATGTCGGGGTTTATTTCCGATAACAATATCTCATCCTCATTTATTTCTGCATATCATGGATAGATGAGGTATTTATCCCCATTTCCTTTTTTCTCTTTCTGCTGGGATTATCAGATGTAGTAGTGTCATTCATTCATGGTAGTCATGACGGCGTTAATGATGTCCTTGTGAATTGCATCTGTTGCTTTTTGAGACCATTTTCGATGAAATTTCAAAATAAATTGCAATCATTTTTGGAATAATAGTCAAAAATCAATCACATACAACATGATGATCTCGATTATCTCAAGTCAAAAATTTGCTCATCCGGTTATCTTACGTTGATGATTGTGGCAGGTACTGATCTCGCGAAAATGTGCCTGATCACGAGATTTTAGTATGATGTGCGTCAGGCTACTATGTGATCTTGTGTTTCTGATGGAAATTTCGTTGATTGTTGATGATGCGGTTCTTTTATGATATTCTGAGTGTATAATGTGGTGATGTTTTCATCTATTTTCAGATTTTGTTATGTTGTGTTGTTTTTTTTTTGGAAATAGGATATCAAGTGGGTGAGTTTGATGAGATGACAAAGTGCGAATCGTATTGCTCTCAAAAATGCCGTTTTATCGTGTTATCCTCGTTTTTTTGTGATGTGTTTCGTCGTGCCTATTATATCGTGGTATAATCTGACAAGTTTTCCGTATTAGTTCATGTGATTTCACTAATCATTGGTTTATTCGCAATTTTTACAACAAAAAACATTGATGATTATCGAATTTACTTTTTGCAGGAGGGTAGTTTTGAGAAATCCTCTTTATGTCTGAATGCATACATTGATGCCAATATGCTGGATGTTAAATTTGTCCGGGTTCATCCTGAGATTGTTCGTGCGGATCTAGAAAAGCGACACGATGTGGAGAAGCTTGCTTGGGTCGATATTGTTCTTGATCTGGATAAGTCATTCCGCGAGTTAACAGTGAGAAATAATGAGTTGCGGGCCCGCAGAAATTCTATTTCAAAGGAGATTAATGCGACGAAGAAAACAGGTGATGATCCTGCTCCGTTGTTTGCGGAGGCGAAAATGTTGCCACAGAGGATCAAAGAAAATGATGAGATTATTGGGAAGGTAACGGATCAAATTCGATATTATTTGATGCGTCT
>JAIRRQ010000024.1 GCA_031255895.1 Methanocalculaceae archaeon | reverse complement strand
ATAATATTTGTGTGGAACACTACATCAATTTGCGCATCATCTCTTAATTCCGCACATTTTTTTTAGATTTCTGTTCCGTATCTGTAGTCGCTGACTTTCTCTCCATTGAAACGCTTTGTCTGTGTATTCTCTCTTAAAAATATATTTTAACTAAATACACTAAATATACATTAGTGTCATGTATGCAACATCGAGACGTTATTTTCTCTCTTTTCTGTAAGCCAAATCGCAGTGGATGTCTTTACGATCCCTCCTGTCCATCTAACATCAAAGATGATTATTTTACGACAAAAATGGAATAATTCACTCATTCACTCCTGATGTTGATCTTGATTTTACCGTATCCCCAATTTCTATCGAGTTTTTCTTGGAATTTGATCTAATTTTTTTCTCCTTCAGATTACAGC
The DNA here is from genome assembly GCA_031255895.1 of Methanocalculaceae archaeon. GTDB lineage: Archaea > Halobacteriota > Methanomicrobia > Methanomicrobiales > Methanocorpusculaceae > Methanocorpusculum. The sequence goes on along the minus strand of JAIRRQ010000024.1, from coordinate 3,021 downwards.
AATTTTTATGGACATTTTGTGAGGAACGCAATCTAGTTTTTCCCTCCCAAAATCACTATCTATCATCACCGCTAACACACATAAACACTATTCTTGAGGAATCACTGTGAAAGAAGTTACTGAAAGCTACGTTGCTGCAAACGTAGAATCCAACGTCCGCAAATATTGGGATGATTACGACATCTATCGAAAAACTCGTGCACTCCACAGCACAGCCCTGCCATGGCTCTTTGTTGACGGTCCGCCCTACACTACAGGTCATATTCATTTAGGCACCGCCTGGAACAAAATTCTCAAAGATAGCATACTCCGCTACCATTCTATGACTGGTAAAAACATCGTGGAACGTGCTGGATACGACATGCACGGTCTCCCAATCGAAGTTAAAGTAGAGGAAAATCTCGGATTCAAAAACAAAGCTGACATCGAAGAATACGGTGTCGCCAAGTTTATCGAGGCTTGCCGTGAATTCGCTCTCATTCACAAGGATTTAATGTCCGAACAGTTCAAAAATCTCGGTGTCTGGATGAACTTCACCGATCCTTATCAGACGATTGACTCAGACTACATCGAAGCAGCTTGGCACATCCTCAAACGTTGTGAAGAGGAAAAAATGCTTGAACGCGGGATTCGCGTAGTTAATTGGTGTCCTCGTTGCGGAACTGCTATCGCCGATGCTGAAGTCGAATACTGGGATGAAGTCGATCCATCCCTCTTCGTCAAATTTTTGATAGTCGGCAGCGATAATGAATACCTCGTCATCTGGACAACAACACCATGGACTCTCCCGGCAAACGTCGCCATCGCCGTTAGCAAAGATTTCGTCTATATCAAAGTTCGGGCAGTGAAAAATAGTGTTATCGAACATCTTTGGATTGCCAAAGACCTTGCTGAACAGATCCTCAAATACGGAAAGTATCAGGACTATTCGATCGTGGAGACAAAGACCGGTGCTGAACTTGTCGGAACACAATACATCCATCCATTCACGGATCAGGTTCCTATCCAGAGGCAGATTGAACACCGCGTTGTGGCTGCAGATTACGTCGCCATGGAAAATACAGGTATGGTGCATATCGCGCCTGGTCACGGTTGGGATGACTACCTCACTGGTCTTCGTGAAAATCTTCCAATTGTCTGTCCAGTGGATGGAAACGGAAATTTCACTGAAGAGGCAGGTATCTTTGCAGGACGTTACGTCAATGATGAAGAGACCAATAGCAAAGTCATCGAAGCTCTCGGTTTAGCTGTGATTGCTAAACGCAAGATCACTCACCGATACGGTCACTGCTGGAGATGCAAGACGCCGATCATCTATCGCGCAACGTCACAGTGGTTCTTGAAGGCGAAGGATGTCCGTGATAAGATGCTTGCTGAAATAACCAATAACGTTGCGTGGTATCCAAATTGGGCTGGATCTGCTCGATTTCATGATTGGATCGAGGAGGCACGCGACTGGTGTATCTCCCGCCAACGGTACTGGGGTATTCCGATTCCGATTTGGGTCTGTCAGGTCTGCAACAGATATCATGTGATTGGTCGCTACACCGAACTTGAAGAGTTGTCCGATCAGAAAATTGTTGATCCCCATCGACCATACGTGGATGACATAACTATTCCATGCGAGTGCGGCAACGTCATGAAGCGTGTACCGGACATATTTGATGTATGGTATGATTCTGGTGTTGCTTCCTGGGCAACCCTGCGATTTCCACAACAGATAGAACAATTCGAGAATGATTGGCCGGCGGATTTCATTCTGGAAGGTCAAGATCAGACGCGTGGTTGGTTCTATTCGCAGCTAGTACTCTCGATGGTTGCGTTTGATAAAGCACCGTACAAGTCTGTGCTGATGCATGGGTTTGCACTGGATGCAAATGGGAAAAAGATGAGCAAGAGTCTCGGAAATGTGATTGCACCGGAAGATGTTATATCGCAGTTTGGTGTGGATGTCTTACGGCAGTATATTTTGTCGGCAAGTGCACCGTGGGATGATCTCCGGTTTTCGATGGATGGCGTGAAAACGACGCACAGGATGTTCAATGTGCTGTGGAATGTGTATCGATTCCCTCTGCCATATATGCAGCTTGACGACTACGAACCTGTGACAACTGCCACTGGTATCTGGGATCCACTGATGATCGAGAATCATCTTATGGAGTATTCCCGTGAGGATCGTTGGCTAGTGAGCCGCGTGAATTCGCTTGCGACGCAGGTGACGAAGGAAATGGGGGTTTGCAATTTGCACCGAGTAACCCGCTCGATTGCAACTTTTGTTTTGGACGACTTGTCACGGTGGTATGTGCAGCTGGTACGGCCTCGGATGTGGCTTGAAGATGCTTCTATTTCCAAGAAACAGGCGTACGATACGGTGTACTATGTTCTCCGCAGATTGCTAGTTATTTTTGCGCCATTTGCGCCGTACATCACAGAGGAAATATATCAAAATCTGCGCCTTTCGGGAGATCCTGAATCGGTGCACATGCAGGATTGGTTCCCTGGTGTTCCGCAGCTTATCGACTTTGCTCTGGAAGAGGAAATGGAGATTGTGCAGGAGTTCGATGAGGCAGTGGCGAATGCCAGACAGAACGGGAAACGGAAGGGTCGTTGGCCGGTTGGCGAGATTGTAGTGGCTACGAATTCTCCAGCGGTTACGAAGGCGATCAGTACGATGAATGATATGTGCTGTAACCGGGCAAACGCATGTTCCGTAAAAACGGTGATCGGTATTTGGGATCGGGTTGAGTGGATGGCTCTGCCCGTGATGAAAACAATTGGGAAGCAGTTTGGTCGCAATGGGGTAAATGTGAGGAAGTTCATAGAGGGATCGGGTGGTTCTGTGCTGAAGGATGCTCTTGCTCGTGATGGCCGGATTCTGATGGAGATGGACGGTTTTGTGACAGAGTTGACGGAAGAGCACATGACGTTCGAGGAACAGCTGCCTGAAAACGTATTTTCGTCACCACTGAGGGATGGAAGCATGGTGTATGTGGATATTGAACTGACACCAGAACTTGAATC
>JAIRRQ010000114.1 GCA_031255895.1 Methanocalculaceae archaeon | reverse complement strand
AATAATTTTGGAAGTTGAGACACACATCCATTTAAATTGCGATTAAAGTAGACATTTTGTTTGAAATACGGACGATAGAGACTATTTTTAATGGAGGATTTGGCATAGAAATATGGTTTTAACTTCTCTAAATCATCTCTGGACTCACGTGACCAACTGAATTTTGTGGAATCGTAGATAATGAAATCCTCTTTTTTCAACATTGGATTTGCAGTTTTTTCTTTGGAGTACGCGACCATCTGTGAATTATAGAACTCAATAGATTTTTGTACATTTTCTGCCAATGTCCTTTTTGAAGAATTATAACACCACGCATCGCGATTTGTTTCCAATCCGGTAGAATACACCGAAGTAAAGAATGCTCGATTCGCCCCCCCCCTCTCCTTTTATCTCCAATGGGAATGTAACTTCCGAAAATCGGCTTCCTTTGGTCAATCCAGTCTTGTTTCACATTCGGTACAAGAACATCCCATTTCATCTCAAGATTACACACTGACCCAAAATTTTTGATAATATCCAGCTTTTTTTCTGTTGGCAGATAATCGCCAATATCATGATACAGAATTTCCGCTTTTTTTGATGACTTTTCAGGGTTTTTCACGAGTAGAGTAATAGTGATCGATGTCTTGGAACCAGATTCAAATACATTACCGCTCTCTTTTCTGCGTAATTCACCAGCCATTAGTGCATTTCCTCTCAGATTGAATACATAAATCCGGTTAAATCCAGACTCCAGATGTTTTCGAAAGCCGTCCATGGCCGTTCCATTGAGCCATCCACCGTTCGATACGAAGCATATGATTCCCCCATGTTTTGCGTCCAATCTATCAGTAGCCCAGCGAAACGCCTTAATGTACGTATCGTATAGCGAGTTGCGCAATGTAGCAGTAGAATCAGCAACGTATGTCTCTGCAATCCGGTTTTCTAACTTCGGATATGAAACATTTTGAGCATTGTCATTCGCCGACTGTTGTCCCACTGAATAAGGAGGATTGCTCATTATTACTGTAATTTTCGTCTTTTTCTGGATATTCACTTGTTCTGTATTCTCAACAAAGAACTCCCGTGCAATGTGCTCTCGCGTATCATATTCAGATGTCTGAAATGTATCTGTTAGACAGATCCCAGGAAAGTTCCTGTATTCTTTAGCTCCCGTCAAACTGTGGTATACGTTCTCAACATTTACCGTCGCAATATAGTAGGCCAGAAGAACAATTTCATTCGCGTGAATTTCTCGTTGATACTTTCTTTCCAAATCTTCTGGAGTGATGAGGCCGCTTGTAAGCAAACGGGTAATAAATGTCCCAGTGCCAGTAAATGGATCCAGAATATGTACCCCTTCGCTTGTCAGACCACGATCGAATTCCTTTTTCAGAACATCATCTACCGATCGGATCATAAAATCAATCACCTCGACTGGTGTATAGACAATGCCCAACTGTTCCACCATCTTCGGAAACGCATTTTTGAAGAACTGATCATACAATTCCACAATCACTCGCTGCCTTCCCTCCGCATTATCTATCTTGCATCTGTCTCTCACCGATTCGTAGAACTTTTGTAGATGTTCTGTATCTTTTTCAAAGCCATGACACACTAAAATTTCGATCATTTGCTGCATCGACAGGGAAACGGGATTGTGCGAGGTAAACTCGGAATTCTCAAATAAAGCATCAAATACCGGTTTGGTGATCATATGCTGCGACAGCATTTCTATAGCTGATGTGTGCGTAATGCTTGGATTGATATTTTCTCGAAGACCGCAAACAAACTCACCGAATGCCTGCTGCACTGATGCGTTCTTTACTAATGTCTCAATGCGACTAATCTGTTGTTTTGCAATGTCGGCAATATCTTTTGCCCATTGTTCCCAGTATTTGCGATCACCGCATTTCCATACGATCCGTGCATATATTGCATTGGCAGCATCCTCAAAATACAGAGAAAAGTCTGTTTGGATATCGGACAACGTTTTATCAGTACGGTCGCCATTTTCGTCAAATGCACATGGGGCACAGCCGATTAAAAGGCGATCGGAATGATTTGTGTTGAAATGGATGGAATTAATTAAGGTATCCCATCGATCATCGTGCGCCCGTAGCGCATTCAATACATCCCAAACAACTCCGAATCGTTTATCGTCTCTAAGAACATTCTCTGGTTTCTCATTCCATTCAGGAATTACAACGGGGATGATAATATAGCCGCACTTCTTTCCCGGTGATAATCGCATAACTCGACCGACCGACTGTACAACCTCAATCTGGGAATTCTTTGTCGACAAAAACATCACAGCATCAAGGGATGGGACATCAACTCCTTCACTTAGACATCGCACATTTGTTAAAACCTTGCATCCTGCTCCATCAGCTTTCAGCCATGATATCAAATCATCACGTTTTGCTGCATCCATGGTACCGTCAATGTGCCTTGAATCGACACTCACCATATTAGCCTGCATTTCGTTGGACAGATCGTCTATGTATTTTGTAGATATTTCGTTGAAATAATTGGATATTTGCTTGCTTATTGCAATTGTCTGGCAAAATGCGACCTGCTCGTTTCATCGGAACAGGATCAATTTCAGAAATCTTGCTGGCATTGCCAGACATCTGTTTTGACAACGCATTGATACATCCGACCAATTTGGGAATATCGGCAATATTTACTGTTTTTTCTTTGGTGAAAATCATCCTCCGAATAGAAGGTGACAGATCGCGTTCGCTTAATGTAAGTATCAGAACCTTGTAATCAGTCAACAATCCTTTTGTAACCGCACTGCTGAATCCCAGTCGATATATTTCCTTTCCATAAAACTCTTCATTATCCATAGAACAGAGGATCGCATCATGTTCTTCTGCCTTCTTTTTACTGCTATCACTATAGAGTCTAGGAGTTGCGGTCATATACATCCTTTTTTTGGATGCAATGAAGGAATTGTCATGCACCTTTACAAATGCGGATTCATCATCTCCAGCAAGTGTAATTCCGGTTGTCCTGTGTGCTTCATCACATATGATCAGATCAAATTCCTTCTTGAGTTTTTTCTGTACTTCGGCAACTATCCCAATACTCTGGTACGTCGAAAACACAACAGTCATGCCAGCAGTATTTGCCTCTTTCAGCCGACGAAAGATGACATCAGCATTGGTGCTGGCTGGAACTCCCAAATCAACCACACGCGTCATATCCAGATCATGATTCCTCGTTCGTTTGACGGAAACTTTTGGATCCGAACAGATACAGACAGAATATATCGGCTTTTCTGATTCACCAACCCACTCTCTAAAGGTTTGTCCCACAAGAGCGATAGATGGCACTAAAACAAGGATAAAACCACGATTTTGTGTTTCTGTTTCAGCAATCTTCAGCGAGGTATATGTTTTTCCGGTTCCGCACGCCATAATCAGTTTCCCCCGCGACTCTGTCAGGAAATATTCATGGGTCTTTTTCACAGCATATTTCTGGTGTTCTTTGAGTTCTTTTTTTGGTTTTCGTGCTTTTGCTCCATGGATTCCATTTTCCAATTTGTCCCAGTCAACGGATGAAGCCTCTAGATTTGCCTGATGGAGGATTGTTACCGGTGGCACTTGGTTTTCAAATACTTCGCGTGCATTGTGCCCCCAACAGTCCGACGTTGAAACCCAGAGACGTTGTGAAAATTGTGTGATTAGATCTGCGTTTGTTGCAAATGAGCGACTCGAAGTCGCTAAAAACGAGTCCACAGTTTTTTTGGTTATTTCTGTATCTTTTGCGTAGCACTTGCACTGAACAGCCCAGTATTCCCCATTTTTTGTAAGAGCTACAATGTCTATTCCTGTATCGCCCCCTCCAAATCCGCGTCTATACGGAAATTCCGACCACAACCAAACTGTTTCGAATAAATTTGAATAGTGATTGTCTGTTTTTAGATAGGATTGGATAAGTCGTTCAAACCGCACTCATTTATCAACTTGTGATCGTGACGCAGTTCGATACTTTTCAATAACACCGTAGAAAGACATGATACGAAATCAGAACAAATATTACATTACCATCAAATATATATCTTCCCTTATATCGACATAATTC
>JAIRRQ010000091.1 GCA_031255895.1 Methanocalculaceae archaeon | reverse complement strand
TGTCTCTGCCAGAATGTCCGTATGCGAGGTATGCTCTCCGAGCTGAGGTGCGAGGTGAGTTAGGGTTGCTGGAATACAAGTATCCTGGAACAATGTTGTCAATCGTGGAGGGTCAAGAGTTGTTGTTGGCGCAATTGGGCCCTGTCCGCGGTGCGATCAATTCTATGGGAATGTGTGAACGTTGCGGGGTTCCAACGCAGAATAGATTGTGCGCGGCGTGTAATCTTTTGGAGATGTTGGAAAATAAGTGAGGGGGGTATTTTCTATGATTTAATTCTCCTCTTTTTGCGATATCTAGTTCCTGAATATACACATGGTACTGCTGTTTGATTCACGTGAATGTATCGTTGTGTAATCTGAATGTGGGTGGCTGATTTCCGGGGGCAAACCATTACTTGTTTCATCAGTGTAATAACTAATTTATAATTTTATCAGTGTATTGTTTTATATGTTAAGTTAAATATTTATTTTATTTCATATATTTTATATAATATAATTATTGACGTGATTCAATAATATCATCTGTTAAATTTAATATGATCATGATTGTGCTACTTGTCGGAGATCTAGGCATGTGGTTTTTTATTTATTTATAGTAGTGGGTTGTCTGATTTTTTAGATTGGTAATGGATATTATATCTTTATCACTGTGAATATCTTATTAACACTAGTCATATCAAGTTTCTCATTTATCATGACGAATTCTTGAGGATTATCTGCAGAAAAATCGAAGATATCATCATATACGCTCAGATTACAGTCATTTTTTCAATTATAGTTGTTAATCTCTCTTTGTTGTGTTTTTTTAAAAGATGCGTTTTTCAAGCAGAAATCGGATTAATTGTTGATGAATTGGTAATAATGAAAATTATTTTTAAATATTGTGGTGTATATTTATTTATTTCACAATATATGTTTTTGATAGAATATCAGTTTTGTACATTTTGAAGATTGTTCAAAGTACTGTAAAGTAAGGTACTTTCATCTATTTTTTTATTTTCATTTTCCTTTAATTCAGTTATGTGTCTTTTTATTTTTTTTGTACATGATGTTTTTCTTTTTTCAATTGTATCTTTAAAACATGGAAATTGGCGAATGTGTTGAACATAATATATTGTGATGTGCTTGCTGACAAAATAAAAACGAGATTATTTTAGATCAATTTTGCACTTGTATTTGTTTACTGTCAACTTTCGACGCAATATCTTTATTCCATTCTCTTTATTCTCCATCTCATCATATTAATATACGCAATGATCGGTGACGAAGGCGTCTTCAAATATAAACAATGTCTCATCGTACGAACGGACCTCAATCTCAGCTGCGGAAAAATGTGCGCACAGGCAGCTCATGCCTCAATCGGCGCCTATGAAAAGGCATCTCTTCTTGACAAAAAATCCTGGATGCGAGAAGGTCAGAAAAAAGTCACTCTCAGGGTCCAGTGCGAACAGATGCTTTACCAACTTAAAGCAACCGCAGAAATTCAGGGACTCCCTGTTTCTTTAATTATTGATGCTGGGCACACCGAAATCCCACCTGGAACAGTCACTGCTCTTGGTATCGGGCCTGCCAAAACTGAACAAATTGACAAAGTCACCGGTGCTCTCCCCCTCCTCTGAACTATGAAACTATCTACCTACCCCCTTGAGCGATCTCTCGGGATACAATACTACGCAACCGATGCACAAGGAATCGGTGGCATTCTTCGTAGCACCCCCCAGGACTTCATCGTTGAAGAATTGCCGATCAAATTTACTGGGACTGGCCCCTATCTCATCGCTAAACTCACCAAAACGTCCTGGGAACATCAACATGCCATACGAGAAATTGCAAAGCGGCTTGCACTTAGTCCAAAACGACTCGGGTGGGGTGGAACCAAAGATCGCAATGCCACAACAGTCCAGTACATATCTCTTTATGACGTCACTGAGGAAAAACTCGCAAAGGTAGCGCTTAAGGACATCGTCCTTGAATCGATTGCATATCATCAGTTTCCTCTTAACCTTGGCAATCTTCAGGGAAATCGATTCACCATTACGCATCGCAACTGCGAATCAGAGGAACTTCGTGAACGGATAGCTGCAATCACCTCTGATATTCATTCTTCTGGCATACCCAACTATTATGGAATCCAGCGATTCGGCGCATTAAAACCGATCACGCATCGCATTGGTCTTCACATTCTTCGTGGAGATTATGAAGATGCTGTAAAGATGTACGTGGGAGACGCCTTCCCCTACGAATCCGATGATGTCAAAACTGCACGCAAAGCCTTCGCAAAAACTGGAGATGCAAAGGCAGCTTTGCATGATCTTCCGGCAAAATTTTTATACGAACGCATCATGCTCGATTTCCTTGCAAAACATCCAGGAGGTTACGGATCAGCGCTTCAGGCACTGCCACCAAAACTTCTTTCGATGTTTGTCTCTGCCTATCAATCTTGGCTGTTTAACATGGCATTGTCAGCACGCTGTGCTAAAGGCATCCATCTCAGTGATGTGGCGATCGGTGAACATCTTCTCTTCACCAACGGTAGGATTGATATCGTTACCAAAAAAAATCTTCCCATTGCTTATCAGCACATGAAACGCGGTCGTTGTGCGGTTGTCGCCTGGATGCCAGGCACAACGTTTCCTGTAATGCCTGGCCCTATGGAGGAAGATATGATTGCGTTGATGGAGGTGGATGATGTTTCGATGCAAAATTTCGCAAATTCATCCACCTTTACCGAGACTAACTTCGGAGGTGCCTACAGGAAGCTTGTCCTCAGAACTGAGATTGATTATGATATTTCGGGAACGGATGTCACATTTCGGTTCGTTCTCCCGCCTGGTCACTACGCAACAACCGTCTGTCGTGAGTACATGCAAGGTTCACCTGAGCATATGGTTTGACTTTTTTTTATGTGGATAAAATTCTGTAATAGCATTTATGATCGGAATCTTGAGATTGAATTGAATTGTTTAGAAAAAAAAGTGTCTAAATGGATCTGATGACAAAATATGGGGTGAGGAATGGTATTTTCTGAAATTTTCATCGATTTCGTAACGCCCCTCCCCCTATCCTCTCTTCAACACTTTTCACTTGTATTAGTTCTTCTGTGAACGTTGAGAACGTCGTTCTCAGTGTCCCGAGTGTTGCAAGAATCTTGTGTGCAGTCTTTGGTTCTACCTCTGGGATGGTAGTTATGATATATTCAAGTTCCTCACGATATTTGTGAATTGACTCGTCGCAATGAAAATTTCGCTCATCTCGTTTATTTTTTGTTTTTTCTATTTCCCAGCAAGCAAACGCATATATTATATATGCCGTCTCTTTTGCATCCTCGGTGAATACAAGGAAGACATCAAAGTCCACCGAAATCAAGTCAATGATGTTGTGAATTGCATTCGGATGAGTGTTGTGCAGTTCGTAGAGATCGGTGATCGATCCTCCCTCGATGATCAGGATCGGGTAAGATGTTGATTCGGAGAAGTCGCGGATTTGATTGAGAAGATCGCAGTCAACAAGCGTGTCCACAAAGTCCTGTATGGTCCTGCGTTCCACCAAAACGCAGTCTCCAATCGCGTAATCACCGATCGGAAGTTTACCTTGTGTTATCTTCGCACCGAGATTATTGAGATGCTCCGCGACCGTTGACGATATCTCGCGGTTGTCAATGACAACCTCAGCCCTTTTTTCTCCCATCGTGAACATTGTTGCACGAACAGCAGCGTCCGCAAGTGTGATCTGCCTTACCACTGGTGTGACTGTGGGAGATGATATTGCCGGAATATTCCTATTCTGCAGAGCTTTGATACTCTTCTGCATCTGTTTTTCGCGAGTGTTGCTCACCCAGTGGAAGGTTTCATCGCTTGTTCCTTTGGTGATTAGGACAATGATTTTTCCCGCTGAATTTCTGCCAGTTCTCCCCTTTCGTTGGATACTCCGTACCTCAGAAGGTACGGCTTCATAGAACACCACAAGATCAGTTGACGGAATATCAAGCCCCTCTTCACCGACCGAGGTTGCGACCAGCACATGATACTTGCCTTCTCTAAACTTGTGGATTGCTTCGATCTGCTCCTTCTGTGACAAACCTTTTTCCATCTCGTGGGATGCCTGGCCTACAAACCGGATGGTGGGAACCCCCGCTTCGGTAAGATGGTTAACGAGCATGGAAACACTGTCGCGATAGGTTGCAAACACGATGATGCGAGAATTTGGATCGAGGGTGAGCTGATCTAAAACAATCTTGACGATTGCGTCAGCTTTGGGATGGAGCTCCCGCGTCCAGTTGTCCGCGAGGGCAAGCAGACGTTTAAACTGTTCATCCGCACAAAGTCGTTTGCTTGCTTTGCTTCCGGTTTCGTACGTTCCTTCGCTTTTGAGGCGGAAAAGGTAAGATTTGAGCGAAATTGTTCCCTGCGACTCGGCCATGATAATGCCGTGTTTGAGCTTCATAAGCTCGGCGTGCGTGGACGCGGCCGTGTAGGCTGTATGGTCGTGTTGCTGTATTCTGCTCTGAATTTGTGCCATGATGCTATTTAATGCCTTCATAGTGCGCACATTCCTGCGGGGAATGTGGTATCCGCAATTGGTGAGCATCGAGAGACGTTCCTCGATCATGCCGTTTAAGATGCTCTGTGCGAGCCAGAGTTCTTCGGGAAGATCGACCATTCGGTACTCGATTTCCCGTTCGTGAACGTATGGTCTTACGTCCGGATCAGTCTCGACCCGACTCTCAATGATGTCGATTGTGAGGTGTTCGCAGATCTCGGTAACCACTCTCTGGTTAGAACCTGGTGAGGCGGTCATGCCTAGTATCATTGGCTGTTCTGCAGTCGTCACGTAGTGTTCAGCAATGAAAACATAGGCGTAGTTACCCACCGTTCGATGGCATTCATCGACAATTAAAAGCGAGACATCGTCAAGCGAGTAGCGTTTGGCGATGAGATCATTTTTGATGACTTCGGGTGTTGAGATACACAACCGCACTGTTTTCCAAATCTCGATTCGTTTAGTCGGTGGTATGTTGCCGGTGAACATGGTGACGTTGCTTTTTTCGAGGAGAAGATTCTGGGAAAAATAGTGGAAATGCTGTTCGACCAGAGGTTTGGTCGGGGCAAGCATGAGGATTTTGCCGATGGTCAGTCGTTCGACTGCAACACGAAGCGCAATGGTTGTTTTTCCCATACCAGTTGGAAGGATAACAAGGGTGTTGCCGTCAAGGGCGTGTTTTGCGATGTTGGTTTGATAGGCACGTTCTTCGATTTTGTTCGGGGGGATGAGAAAATGGTTTACGTGGTGCATGGATGTTGTATGTGATATTAGTGGGCTAGGTAGATGAATAGTGGGGATGTTATGATATGGAATGAGATGGAACAGTTGATTTTTTGAAGGAGACAGTATATTTTAACCAGTCAAAATATCATTGCATCGTAGGAGTTGGTGATGTATCACATTGCAACTTTTGAAGAAAGATTCCATCATTTTGAGGATATGGGGATACGTGATGATATACTTAATCTTTGTTTTCACTCTTAGTTGACGATGTGCGACGTAGGTGTGGGTTAATCTCTCTGAAAAATTTGATTGCTCTTTATAATAATTGATAAAATATTTCATTTTTGTGTTTTTGTGGGTATTGGTTGTACCTTTCACTAAGTTGGATGAGTTTCAATTTTATTTCCTGAAGCAAGGAAACTGACCAGTGGTAGTTATTCTCGAATGTTAATTCATTTATGATAAACATATTGTCTGCAAAGGATTTGTCTCGTGGGTAAATTGTTTTTGCATTTTTGTAATATTCCTGGTACATTTCTCGTAATACAGCTCTGAATATTTCCTGATTAATTTGTGTTTTTTGGAAAATGCGTTTTTCGTCGATAGGTGGTTGTATTAGCGTCATTTTTTGCAATATACGATGTAATGTGATATTTCGATAAATATTTGTGAATTTCATTGTAAGATTGGATCAAAATACGATCTGGTGATGATATATTCTTATGTATTCGTGATGATCATTCTTCCACATCCAGTACTATCACGTCGCTTCAGAGTACAGTCTCTCTGATTATTTGATCATAATGTCCTCTCTCATATCATTTCTTATTTCACAACAATATTCGTCTCGGATGGCAGCTCTGATTTTTAACGAGGCACAATTATCTTCCAGTCATGTATATTCAGGAGAACGTGTCATAACATTCATTACGAATTCACTGGTTTGATCTATTTTTTGAAAATAATGTCAGTTCAAGATTCCAAAACGTGATTGGTTTTTTTTCCATATGATGGTTCGATATTTTAGTGAATTTCAAGAGAATTTTCTCTGTAACATCTCAATTTTATATATCTATATTTTCCAAATTTTTTTTGGTGAAACAGGATTTAAGAGCAGTATAGTGTGTGAACTATTTTCGAAACAATCAGGTACAAAAATGTCAGAACATATCTTCCTTTCTGAAGGATATATTTTCTTACGAAATATATTATATCTCACGTAGTATGATGATCTTTCTCTCTCTTTTTGACGTACGAGAGCGAGATGATACTATATTATTTCTTTTGAAAAATTTTGATTGATGTCTATATTTTTCTAAAAGAATCTCTAAAAATAGAGAATTGTCTCAGTTGATCAAATGTCTTCTTGCCTTTGATCAGCTGATACACCACCTTCGGGATCTCCACCAGCGGCAGTCGTACTTGCTTCATTGAGTCACGATCCCGTAAAGTTGCTGTTGTATCTTTCTTTGTATCGTAATCGATCGTTACACACACAGGTGTCCCGATTTCATCCTGACGACGGTAACGGCGGCCAATGGCACCTGCATCATCATACTCCGTTTGAATACCCTCATTCTGCAACTCCACAACGAGTTTTCTGGCGATCTCATCCAA
>JAIRRQ010000079.1 GCA_031255895.1 Methanocalculaceae archaeon | reverse complement strand
ATGAGCCTTCCACGGGTAGTAAGAATAATCTCAAGTGTTTTTGCATCGACCTCGCCGAATGCAACGTAGTCCTTTGCTTTCCGGATCATGCCAAGATATTCCGGAGTCTCCGGTACAAGGACACAGTGGTTGATGTGGTGGAGACGCAGCATTTTTAGAGTCTCTTTAATATCACGACGTGTGTTCACCACGCCGCGAACCTGCACAACCGCATACATTACTTCCGACCTCCAATACGAATCAGATTCGTTTCGCGAAGTGCATTGTAGGTAGCTTTTGCGTAGTTTATGGTTGTTCTCGTGTTGCCACTCGTGTTGACCCACACATCACGGATACCAGCAAGGGCAAGTACCTTCTTGCCAACATCACCAGTAACCAAACCAATACCCTTCGGAGCTGATTTCAGTGTAACGGTAACAGAACCAGCCTTACCTGTAACTTCCATCGGTACAGAGTGTTCCTGACCACAGCCACACTCCCAGGAACCGCAGCCACGGCGAACTTTCACAATATTCAACTTCGCATTTGCGATTGCCTTCTTGATCGCAGCCCCAACCTGAACATCTCTACCCTGACCGAAACCGATGTAGCCGTCCTTGTTGCCGACAACAACGACCGCTCTGAATTTAATGCGGCGACCGGAATCAGTCATACGCTGCATCATATCAATGCAGAGAACTTCATCAACAAGATCGGGAAGCATTGCATCAATAATACCTGCTTCCTTAATGGGATACCCACTCGCAAGAATCTCATCGAAACTTGCAAAGTCTCCAGCCATAACCATTTTGCCAAGACCGGTGATGGGGACCCATTCTTCCTGTTCATAAGCCATATTACTCCAACTCCTTCATAATTGCATCTTTTGCAGTCTCGACCTGAAAAACGAGATCCGCATAGCGATCATCATATTCTGAAATGTGAACACCGTTGCAGCGATCCCCATCCGGGAGAATACTCTCACCAACTGGAACATCGAAACCTGCATCGACAGCCCCCTTCACTGCGGCAAACACACGGGCACCAGTAGATGCAACCTGCAGACCAATATCTGCAATCGCCCCATCATATCCTGCCTTCTGGGCACGGACAGCAAACAGCATACCAGCCAAATATGCAGCAGGAGTGTTGCCAAGGTAACCCCTGTATCCGTAATTTACCAGCTCTCTGCTATTCACGTGAACAAGCGTATAATCGCCGTCCATTTGTGCAGCAATTAGCTGAATGATGATGTGACGATTCGTTTTCCTGATGACCATACGGTTTTTACCGGAAACAATCAACCGTTGACGCTGATAATAATCAGTCTTTCCTTCACGACGTCTGCGGAATCGAACAAAGTATCGTCCATTCGTAGCCATTGTCTAGTCCCTCCTGGAAGTAACGATCTCAATCTGAGTTTTCAGATGAGCGACGTTACGAAACTGACCACCGGCTGCACGGCGATAAAATCTGCGATACTCGGTCTTTGTAATGGATCCTGCCTGACGTTGAATGCGGAGTTCTTTACGTTGTGCACGGATTTTTTTAATCCATTGGGTTTTGGATGGAGTGCGTGCGCCCCTTGCACCGTTGCGACGTCCCGGACCCTTACGGTGCCCATATGCCCGTTTTGCGATACGTGCCCGTGCACGTCCACGGGATATGCCTTTCTTCTGGTGGGAAGAAATTGCGCCCCCTTCGATCAAATTGCGAATATCTCCACGGGACATGGCACCCTGAACCTCAGATATTCTCTCCGGATTGAACCAAACACGATTCACGCCACAGCCAAGAACAGCTGCCGCAATGCGACGTTGGGAAGCAAGATCACTCATCGGATTTCACCTCCTCCTCTGTCACTGGGACTGCGACAACAGCCATTATTTCTTTTGGATTCAGAATTTTAATGCCAAGGGCTGCAGCTTTTGTCTGGATAGCTGCACGTTTCTGCCTGCCGACAGCTGCTCCGATACGAGCAGCAGTAGTAGCTGCATCAATCTCTTCAAGATCAATCGGTCTGAAAACAAGGACCTCGCGATACCCGCTCGGATGAAAACCACGGATTGCTACAGGGGATCCAAATCCTGCTTCTGGGTGTGCACCCTTTGCGCGGAAATCCTTACGTTGTTTACTGTGCAGACCACGTGGTCTACGCCAAGTGTCAACCAATTTAACCTTTGCACAGAGACACTGACGGGAAAATTTGGCCTTTTTCACAGCACGTGCACGGATCAGTTTCTTAATTTCACTCGCCATGTTAATTACCTCTGTTGGTAATGTAAATGCCATCCTGAAACACACGTGGATCACGATTACGAACCTTACAAGCCTGTTCAACGTTTGCCGCAGTGTTTCCGATCTTTTCGCGATCTATGCCGTTCAGGATCAACTCATCGCCCTGAATCTTTACCATCACACCCTCAACAATCTTCGCATAACGTGCCTGTTTCTCACCAAGGAAATTAGCGATCTCAACACGATCACCTGCGATCTTCACCTGAATCGGGAAGTGATTATAGACAATTCTCATATGGTACTCATATCCCTCAGTAACACCTTTCACCATCACAGAGAGATGAGCATTGTAAGTACCGAGCAGTGCATATACACGACGTCTGGTGGATTCAGTGGATATCTTCACTACACTCTCATCCACAACAACCTCGATGGCCGGATGGTGCATAACACGAGACAGGGAGCCTTTGGAACCCTTCACCGTTACGAAATCTCCTTCTTTGGTAATGATCACACCTTCTGGAATATGAAAAATCATTTCATGCATAATATTCCACCCCTTAGAAGACGTATCCTAACAATTCGCCACCGACACCAAGTCTACGCGCTTGTTCGTGGGACATAACACCCTTGGAAGTAGTCAGAATAATAATCCCAAAACCCTTTCCTGGCAGATATCTTGTTTCCCATGATTCGAGATCCTCAACCTTTACTGAAAAACGAGGGGTGATGACACCACACTTATTAATACTGCCGGTAAGGAAAATCATATACTGACCACCTCTACCGTCTTCAACTTTCTCGAAATCGTTGATGTACCCATATTCTTGCATGACTTCGAGCATATCACCAAAAAGGCGGCTGATCGGCTTAACGATCACTGCAAGTTTGCCAGTGTCGCCGGCATTTTTGATAGCGCTCATTGCATCTGCAATCGGATTCAGTTTTGTCATTCTCCGCACCTCCTAGTTCATCTTCTTAAAGCCCATCGTGGGTGCCCACTCACGAAAACACTGACGACAGAAGTAGATATTGTATCTGCGCACAAGCCCCTGTTTACGTCCGCAAAGTTGGCACTGGTTTGCACCACGACCATACTTTTTCTGCTGAACCTTATCATTGTCTTTTGCTGCCATATTACTCCACCTCAATTCCGAAGATCTCTGTCACAAATGCCATGGATTCCTCACGGGTCACATGCAATTTACTGTTGAGTTTTTTCTGCTGGATCTTTCTGTGTGCCGTTCTCGTACCTTTCTTCTCAATAACTACGACAATGTCCATGCCATAGATACCAATCTTCGGATCATATGCCTGACCCGGAAAGTCCGTGTGTTCTTCGACACCAAAACCAAAATTACCAGTAGCATCAAACTGGCGTGCGCGAAGAACATTTTCCACAACATACGTCTTCAATGCTGTTGCGAGGAAAATCATAGCCTTCTCACCGCGAAGGGTGACCTTGCAGCCGATCGGTTGACCACGGCGAACATGAAAAGCCGGAAGTGTATTCTTTGCATAAGAACGAATCGGTTTGGAACCCTTGGTAAGATTTGTCATGATGTTTTCAGCATTGACAAGTCGCTCACCCGCCTCACCAACACCCATATGCACAACAACCTTTGCCACAAACGGCTTCTGCATGTTACTCATGCATCAACACCCCAGGTGGAAAGAAAAGACTCAGAAGTACCGATCATATAGACGTAGTCCTCAATGGTCTCAAACTTCTCACCATTTACACCTTCAAGAATGACACGATTGGGAAGAGAAGATTGTTGGATGAGAATCTCAGTGATTTTTCCAGTTTTCATCGTATGTTGACCACCAATAACAACAGCCGTGTTGCCAATTGCAAACGAAAAATGCTGCTGAACAACGAATCTGTTGTCGTCAACAAGACCGATAACAAGAGAATCCTTTCCTTTGTAGCTGTTGTCACCGATGAAATTAGCACCGGTTGTGAGATTGATCTGAGTTTTCCCACCAGTAAGAGTGATCTTGTTTGCGATCTTCACCAGCTGGATCTTTGCCGCATCAGCAGAGATCTCATACTCAGTGTGGCGTCCCTTTGCATCGACAAAAATCATATAATGTTTGGCAATTTTTGGAAAGCTGATGATGTCAAACACATCAATGCCTATGTGTTCGTCTGTCACCACATTACCATTCAAAACAACATTACGGTCGTGAAGGATCTTCTTGACTTCTTTGATATTCTGGGCAAAGTGCATGTGATCGCGGATCCAGATACCAATCGGAAGAGCACATGCATTGTGCGGACCATGAGCCGTACTTACAACATATTTACTTTCTTTACGAGCGATCCGCCACGCATTTGGGGCTGTTATACGCTTTGTACGGGTCATTATGCCTTCACCTCAAGACGAGCAACGCGCTTTATATCCTTCAAATTCATTTTGATGATCATCACTTTGGAAGGATCAATCGGTCTTGGAACATCCTCGCCATTTGCCTTCTTCACTGAAACACCGTGAACAAAAATTTTTGCGTTTTTCACATTGACTTTGTCAACAACAGCCTCAGTTCCTGCGAATTCCCCACGGAGAACCTTTACGGTGTCACCAGTGACAACACGAAAACTGCGCTTGCCGTATCTCTTACGGAGATCAACAGCAAGAGTTGCGTGTAAGAACGTCCCACGAATGTGGATAGGTGCGTTGTACCGGAATTTTCGCTGCTTTCTCGGTTGAATGCTTGCAATACGTGCCATGTATCTCACCTTAGATAATAATAGTTGCCATCGAACCGACCTTTGGGAACCGTTCCGCAACTTCACGTGCAACTGGCCCTTTGATATCAGTACCGCGCGGGTCACCGCTATCATTTAAGAGGATCATTGCATTCTCTTCAAATGAAACACGTAAACCATTCGGACGGCGAAATTCCTTTTTTTGACGGACAACAACTGCTTTCACAAGTTTCCTCTTCATATCAGGAGTTCCTTTCTTCACTGAAACAATCGCGAGATCTCCGAGTCCCATCTTTGGCTGCCGATTCTTCACACCGTGATATCCAAAAACGGAAACAATCTGGACAACACGGGCACCAGTATTATCTGCGCAAACCATCTTAGAACCTGTTTGAAGTGCGCGAGGTATCTTGGATGTTAAACCTTTCATGTCCGAGTCACCTCAACAACAACGTAAGAGGTTGTCTTGTTCAATGGTTTGCACTCTGCAATCTTAACCTCGTCACCAATTCTAGCGTCGAGACACGGGATCATGTGTGCGTGGATCCTGGAACTGCGCTTCTCATACCTGTCATATTTCTTGACGAAGTGGAGGTAGTTCCTCTCAACGACAACAGTCCCCTGCATGCGCTCACTCACGACCTTACCGGTAATCACCTGGCCGCGTACCGGTAAGTTGCCGTGGAATGGGCAATTTACATCGTCGCAGTCTTTCTCTGGTACTGCAACATTTAAGCCGATATTTTTTGCCATATTTAACCCTCATCTTATGCGTAACAACTCGCCCCATCGTGCATCCTTAGAAAGGCAGAGTGTTTCGCTGATCTGGACTTATGCCCTCGTTTTAATACGTCGTGCTGGATAAACAGACAAGCTTGAACAATCTATTACAACATCAACACTATCCGGGAGGGTCACCCGGAGCAACATATATTGTTTCTCCAAGCACTTAATCACACCACCTGATCGAAGGGAAAGAGTGTTTTTGGTTTCATCGATGATAAAACCACACATTCCCTCCTGCGTTTTATTGCGAGACCGCACCACAACTGCATATAATCCAATTAACTCATGTTGTAGGATTGATTGTGGCGTGATCATAAGACAACTCATTATGCCTGACGTTTAGTTTTTTCAGTCATAATACGCGCGATAGTTCTACGAATTTCCCGGATCTTTCCGGGACTTTCCGGGGCACCACCTGCACTGACCTTTCCATACTGCTGAATTAACTCATTTCTGAGTTTTTGTTCGTTTTCCACAAGTTCAACATCAGAGAACTGAGCGATTTCCTTTGCCCTGAAAATTGCCATGATATTCAAGCCCCATCGTTAAAATCAGATTCGAATTTCGGCTCGTTTGCGAGTTTTGTGTTGAATTCTTCGAACGTATCTGTCTCAACAGTCTGTGCCGGGACCGGATTTGCATCCTGACGTATTTCAAAATGATCCGGAAGAATTGCTCCCGGAGGGACAATTTTCACCTGAACACCAATGATACCTAGTTTTTTGACAGCGGTTGCATACCCAGTCTCGACAATGGACTCGGCTGGCTCACCGGAATGTTTGATGTAGCCTTCAACAAATTTCTGTACACGTGCACGAGCACCGGTCAACTTACCTGCGATGATAACTTCGCAACCAAGTGCCCCTGAGTCCATAACACGGTGAATAACAGAAGAACCTGCCTTACGGAAGTACCATCCACGCTCAAGTGCATTTGCTAGGCGTTCTGCCATAATCTGGGCGTTCAAGTTCGGATTCGCAACCTGTTGAACTTCAACCTGCGGAGAGTCGATACCATACACTGAAGTCAGGTCAGCTGTGATCTGGCGAACCAATCTGCCTCCCTTTCCGATAACGATACCTGGTTTTTCCGCAAAAATAGTTACCTGTGTCCCAATCGGAGTGCGGACAATGTCCATCCCACCATATCCTGCACGTTTGAGTTCCTTGTTGAGGTACTGTTCAACGCGGACCTTTCGAACGCCGTCGGCAACAAACTTTTTCTCGATAGTCATACTTACTGCACCTCACGAAGGATTAACTCAATGTTCACGGTATCTCTGTGTTTTGGGGTTGCTTTACCCATTGCACGGGGAAAAATTGCCTTCATGCAGCGGCCTTTGTTTGCTGCGACATGAATGATGACCATCTTTTCCGGAGCGAGACCGGCATACTCAGCATTCTTCTGTGCAGAGCGAATCAACCGAATGTACTCTGCAGCCGCTTTGATCGGATATCTACCAGCTGCAGTGCCAAAAGTTTTTCCGTTTAAACTCTTCTGATGACCGACATTTCTTGTATAGCGATGGAACGGTACCGCTCTTTTCAGATCGACAACTTGTTCAAGGTATGCAACCGCATCGTCTGCCATCATATTGTGAATAAGATGGGCAATTTCCACTGCGTGCTTCGGAGAACATCCAAGCTCGTTAGCCTTCGCGCGAGAGATATTATCGCCGGTAAGTTTGTTACTGTATTCTGTTCTTGCCATAATAATCACTTCAGCGGGACGTACTTACTCGACCGGGTAGCACCAATACCAGCGCTACCGTGGCTGACCCTCTTGCGGGTAAGGGCGAATTCACCAAAGTAATGGAATATGCCCTCAACCGGGATTTCAACATTCACGAACTCTTTACCGGAATAGATGGCAACATTCTTGCCTATCATTTCAGGAAGGACGATCATCGAGCGGATGTGGGTTCTGACCACACCATTCGCTGCGATTTTCGCGCGAACATTTTCTTCAGAGCGAGTAAATCCACGGAGAACCTTACGGCGAGCTGTGGATGGCATAATCGGAAGAAGTTCTTCCATGGACATGGCTTTAAGCTGCTCGATATTGTAACCATGATAGGTATACTCCTCTCGCCGCTTTGGCATCCTCTTAGTAGTTTTTTTTGCCATTTACGTTCACCTCCTACATCCAGTTCTCCGTGCTGCGACGTGTCCTACTTTTTTGCCGGCAGGAGTACCGCGTGCAACAGTTTTTGGTTTACCAGGATGTTGATGTCCACCACCGCCAAATGGGTGATCGATAACGTTCATAGCGACACCGCGAACGCGCGGCCAACGGGTCGCCGAAGTCTTCATTTTGTGATACTGTTTACCAGCCTTCAGAATAGGTTTGTCTCCGCGTCCTCCACCTGCCACAAGACCGACAGTTGCAAGACACTGTTCGTGGAACCACTTTGGTTTACCGGATGGCATGCGAACGCCAACTTTACCATCGGATTTCCCAATGACAACGGCCTGAACACCACTTGCACGAACAAATTTCCCACCATCTCCAGGTCGTGCCTCGATATTACAGACAGTCACGCCAGTTGGAATTGCTGCAAGCGGGAGGGTATTACCGTTTTCGATCTTTGCCTCAGGCCCCCATGCAATTTCTTTACCAACGCCAACCCCCTCAGTAATGAGGGCGTATTCTTTCTTTCCGTTGATTTTTACTATTGCAATCGGAGTATGACGTGCCGGATCGTGCTCAATGTCAACAACTGTTGCGATGACTGTTTCAGCAAAAGAACCGAAGTGTTTCAGTTCTGCCTTATACTTGTGTGATGGAGAGCGGTAGGTTGAACCTCCCTTTCCACGTGCTTGTGTACTGATTCTGTGTCCCATGTTGACTCACCTTACACTATTCCCAGCTGAGATAGAATCTCTTCAGCAGTGTTTTTTTCTTCGAAGGTGATGATTGCCTTCTTGGTTCCCTTGGTAGTCATCATGGTGCTGATGGATGCAACCTTTTTGTCGAAACTTCTTTCCATGGCTGCCTTGATAGATGCTTTGGTTGCGTCCTTTCTTACGATGAAGGAGAGTTGATTTACATTTTCCAGGAGAACCATTGCCTTTTCTGTTACAAGCGGGTATGCAAGTGACAATGTTTACACCCCCTCAAGTTTCTTGACAGCAGTTTCGGTCCAAACAGTAAGTCGGCCCGCGTGAGTGCCAGGTGCCAGAACATTTGCGTTCAGAGAAGTAACGGGCATGACGTCGACACCTGCAAGATTTGTACCCGCAGTGAACCCAGGAACTGCAGTGACAATTAAGACTGATTTTGCCTGTTTGTACTTGCGTCCGCGTGTTTTACCGCGACCTGCGCGGATTGTACGGGAATTTTTCGCACGTTCAAGGTCCGCTCCTAGACCGAGAGCAATCAGTGTCTTCTTGACCTCAGCGGTCTTTGTGAGTTTTTCGAATGTGTCCTCAACAACAATTGCTGCATCACCCTCGAATTTATGACCACGAGTGATAACAAGTTCGGTGTTGACAGTTGCAGCAATTGCAGAACGGATTGCCCTTGCTTTCTCTTTCTTATTGATTTTTTCAACAAGGATCTTCAGGACTTTAGGCGCGTGTGCTGGATGGCCCCCCTTGGTCTGTGGGACTTTTGCACCGCGGGATCCATTCTTGATACGCGGAATTTTGGATTCGCCGCGTTTAGAACCCCAACCCTCTGCAGAAGTTCTCATACCAGCATAGGGATTCGCACCGTACGGCTGATACTGTTCGCTCTGGTAGGCGAGAACTGCCCTCTTAATGAGGTCAGGACGAAATTCTTCATTGAAAACTGCCGGGAGCTCGATCTCGTGAAGAGCAGAACCGTTGATTGCCTTTACATTTACTTTCATCGGTCAAATTCACCCCTGTTTACTCTGGAGACTCACAAATTCAACAACAGGAGCCTGGATGGTTTTCTGTTCACCCATACGGGTTGCGGGACGGATGCGAATTAGGCGTTTTGCCGGACCAGGAATAGAACCCTTAATCAGGACGTAATCACCACGGACAAGACCATAGTGAAGGAATCCTCCAGCCGGATTGATCTCATCTGGATTATCACCGAATTTAATGATTCTTTTGTTGAACTCCGTACGTTGCTGGAAACCCATCTGCCCTGGCATTGGAACCTGCCAGCGAACGTGATGCGGAGTCCACGGACCAAGAGTACCAATGTGACGGGTCTTTTTGGTTCTTGCGTGCTTTCTCTTTCTAAGGGTGATGCCGAATCTCTTGACAGCACCTTGGAATCCCTTTCCTTTGGTAATTCCAGTGATATCAGCGAATTGACCATCGAAAAGGATGGAATTCATCTTGACGCCAGTACCAAGAAGAGAGAGAGCATAGTCAAAGCGTTCCTTGGCACTACCACCAGCAACACGGATTTCCATTAAATCAGGGACTTTCTTTGGAACACCAGTAAGTGTGTCAGGTTGGGTGTACATCAAAACCATAACTTCGACAACATCTGCTATTGCTGCATTGATCTTCTCGATTGCAGCCGTGGCATTATGTGTTTTGGCCGTGGTGATCCTGCCGGAAAGTGCAACAATATCATCATGCCAAACTTCAGTAAGTGGATGCTTACCATAGGTGTCTTTGACATAGACGCGAATTGCGGCAACTTTCATTGCCGGGATCTCAACAACGGTCACCGGAACCATAATCTCCTTGCCTTCTGTCGGGCTTTTTTTGTGATCATCAATCATAATGACATGGGTCATGCCGGCCTTGTAACCTGCAAATCCCTGAAGCGTAGGCTGTTCCCCGATATGTTCTGGCCAAGATTGATATTTTGGTACAATACTCTTGGCCCTCTTGCGAGGATAATATGCGAGGGAACCAGCACGCGGTCTCACAGTTCTCATGTGTTAATCAGTCCATTAATACAGTAGTCACTTCATTTCCTCGTGGGAACGAAAGACCTTTGTTGCGTTCGTCAACTATAGACGACCGTTATTCCATCATTAGTCTGAGATTCTACAAATCGTCTTGACCATAGAACGTACATTTCTTGTGTCGATTTCCGCTTTCTGTACAAATACACAGGTGTTCAGAAGACGGATAGCAATTGATATCCATCAAAGAAGGATATTCGCATGAACGACGACAATTTGTCTGTTCTTATGAATTATGCCTGAATGACACATTTTGTATGCGCATCACACAGTTGCGACTTCCAAGTCTCACGTAAGAGAACCTGACAATTCACACGCTCTTTAATTTTCACAAAGAATGGGCTCGTCCTGTTAACGTTCGCCCGGCGCGCTTCATCAGACCTATTGAGGTCTCAATCCTTTGTGAGAACAACCCACAAAAGAGTTATACGATAATGAAAACAACAACAAAATTTGCATGTTTTCAAACCAACTAGATATCCACGACATACGGTATACAGCATATATGCTGATATCAGTCAATTGTGGCTTTACTTGTGGCTGTACTATTGTTGGAAGAAAGAGATAATAAATGTAATGGAGAATAAAATGAAAGAAATCACCCGAAATAGAGATCACCATCAGTGTTAAGATACACCCTGATGTCTTCTCTGACATGCCGACCTTTAATCTTTTCAGGCATATAGGAACTGATACGATTAATTAAGGAAATACTATCATAACGAATTTTTACATTTAGAGGGGCGGCAGCCTGATAAATGAGATGCGGAGCATCCATGAGATCGGTACCTGCTGCAAGAACGCAAAGATCGGCAGCATCGAGAGTATAGAGAAATTCAAGAGTTTCTTTGGCACGTCGGATATTCTCATTGGCGGATTTTTCTATTGTACAGATGTTTGCTTTTGATGTTCCAAGACGATCGGCGATCTGTTGCTGGGTCATTCCTTGTTTGCGATATCTGATTACTTCCTTCTGGCGATCGGTAAGGAGAGTATCTTTCATGGTAAATTAATATAAGTCTGTTAACTATAAACATATTTGGTTAAAATAGTGTAGTTTAGTGTACCTTTCCTGAACTAGAAAGAGTCAATAAAATACTTCCAAGAAATTTTTGTCGTACTCTACGCGCGTGGACCCGCATACATTTTGATAGATTTTTTGCAGAGATGAACAAACAATATAAGAAATGTGCTCCTTGCAAGTCAGTGATTGGAAGATTCCATATTAGAACTCGTTTCGATATATCAGAATTCGAGGGTATTTTTCTTTAATATAGAATATTTCGCCATATTTTTAGAAATGACATCATCAATTCACAAACCTTATATTGGTTCTCGTCGATAATCTGGTGTTCTCATTGAAAATGAGAGGTGTAATAAGTATGGTAGTTAAGATAGGAGTTGCAAAGCTCGGTAACATCGCATCAGGTGTTATGGCAGAGCTTCTTTTGGATGAGCGTGCAGATCGTGAAGACATGATGACCTTCATGGCAACCTCTGGAACGAAGCTCCAGAAGGAAGATGTTGACCGTGTCGTATCCAACCTGAAAGCATGGCAACCAGACTTTGCAATTGTTGTTTCCCCAAACGGCGTTCTTGAGGGACCTACTGGCGCACGTGAGGACCTTGCAAAAGCGGGTATCCCAACAATCGTTATCACTGATGATGTGACGACCAAGAAGGAACAATTCGCGGCACTGAAAGAATCCAAATTCGGATATATCATTGTAAAGGCAGATGCCATGATAGGTGCACGCCGAGAATTCCTTGATCCGGTCGAAATGGCAGACTACAATGGTAATCTTGTGAAAGTTCTTGCACTGACCGGCGCATTCCGAAAGCTCCAGCTTGAACTTGACAAAGTCATTGACCAAGTAAAAGCAGGAAAGAAAGGTGATGAACTCGTTCTCCCGAAGGTTGTTCTTAACTCTGATAATTCGACCAAAGGTGAGTTTAACAACCCGTACGCACTCGCAAAGGCACGTGCAGCATACGAAATCGCACAGTCTGTTGCAGGCGTCAACGTAAAAGGCTGTTTTATGACTAAAGAGTGGACCGACTATGTCCCAATCGTTGCCTCCGCACATGAGATGATGCGTGCCGCAGCACTTCTCTGTGATCAGGCTCGCGAGCTTGAGAAGGCAGGCGACTCCATTATCCGCAAGCCTCACAAGAAAACCGGTGAAATCGTTTCCAAGGTCGCTCTTATCAGCAAACCCGAGTAATTACATTCGAAAAATATTTTCTTTTTTTGCTTCCAGAGATGTTTTTGGATATAATCTGCACGTTGCGAAGATAATTTCGTAAAATTTTCCGATCATTTTTGATTTGATATGGTTTTTAATAGATAATTTTTCAGAGATAGAATATTAACACCTGCCATCCAATATCCAGTCATGTTACTTGCGATCACCCGTCTTGCCGAAAAAAGTGGGGCAGACGCAACTCTCTGCAAACAATACGGGCACGAATGTCGTATCATATCCCCTCTTCGTGCCGAAATTCACGACAATATCATTCAGACATTTGTTCTCGCAGCAGCAAATGGCGAGTTTGATGCAATATTTTTCACTAGCACCCTTCCCGCACAAAAAATTGCCCCGATCCTCCCCCCACATATCCTTGAAACCACACGAGTGATCGCCATCGGCCCACAGACCGCAAGAGTTTTGCACCAGGCAAAGATCACGGCAGAAACACTGCCAACTTTTTACTCACGAGCCTTCGTACCATACCTTGGTAATTGGATCGAAGGAAAACACATAGGAATTCCGCGCGCCAACGTGCCAAATTACGCTCTGATCGATGCAATCGAAAAAACAGGCGGCGTGGCACTTGAATACCGATGCTATAGTCTCGAACCAACCAATGAATCGTTGAATCTGGACAACGTTGATGCGATACTTTTCACCAGCGCCAATTCCTGCAAAATGGCACTTCTCCCCCAACTCAATACTACATCCCATCTCCCAATGGCTATCGGTGACATTACCGCAGACGCGATGCGCGAAAGAGATCTCGAACCGAAGATCATAGGCGACGGAACACTGGAAGGAACGCTCAAAACTCTAAATACCTATCTGCGGAGTGTCAAATGAGTTATACAGGTGTCCTGTTGATAGATAAACCTCAAGGTCCAAACAGTCACCAGGTTGCCGCCTGGGTTGGCGACATGTTCAAAAGCAGTGTTGGACACTCAGGAACCCTTGATCCGATGGTCTCAGGTGTTCTGGTAGTCATGCTCGGAAAAGCGATGCAACTCGCATCGCTGCTACTCCTGCACGAAAAGGAGTACGTGGCATGTCTTCGTCTCCACACAGATATACCCCGTGAACGGGTTGAAGATGCGATGAAGCAATTCACTGGCAGAATTTATCAGCGCCCCCCTCGCCGTTCAGCAGTTAAACGAACATTGCGCATTCGAATGATTCACCAGATTGAACTTCTGGATATGCAGGATCGATTGATATTGATTCGCGTTCGCTGCGAAACGGGAACTTACATCCGATCGCTGTGTGTACATATCGGTCGAGTACTCGGCTGTGGCTCACAAATGATTGAATTGCGGCGTACACGTTCGGGTAGATTTTCAGTGGAGGAGACGCATACTCTGCACGAGATTCGAGATGCTATTGAACAGGGAAACGAAGAGGTAATCCAATCCATGTTACTCTCGCCTGAGGAGGCTATCATGGACATTCCAAAGATAGTTGTGCGCCACGGAGCAGCAGACGCAGTTGCCCAAGGTGCAATCCTTGCAGGCGTCGGAATTCTTCAGTGTGATTCGTTTTTGCGTGGGCAAATTGTTGCGATCATCACGGAGGAAGAAAAACTAGTTGCACTTGCCGAAGCGATACGTGATTCAGCAAAATTTGTCTGCGGCGAACCTGGTTTTGTGGCTAGGTCCATACGGGTCTTTGTTTCTCCATCCAACGCAAATAAGTAATATTAATAAGAAGAGAGAACTCATGTAGTGTGATAGTTTGCTGAGGTAGTCTAGCGGTAGGGCGCGGGCCTGGAAAGCCCGTGAGACGAAAGTCTCTCGGGAGTTCAAATCTCCCCCTCAGCGTTTTTGTTTTTTGCGAAATGTTTGCATGTTTTTTGGTGATCAATTTAGTTGGTAGGATTCAGTTCATGATGGATCAATTTGTAGTGCTTTGTTTGATTGACTTTGTTCACCCCCCGTCATCACCAAAAACCCAACAATGTCATGCGTACAAAGCCGAACCGACAGTTAAACTATCAAATCGGACAATAATATGATATGGACAAAATCATCGAACAAGGATTCAACCATCTCCAAACGCTCATCAACAAAACAAAACAAAAACAAGATGATACATTTCAAGAATTTTGCAACCAGAACGTATCCCTTCTTTCGCAAATGATTGACGCAGTTACTCCAATTACAAAAGAGATTGGATCAGTGTTTCTCCTCAAAGCAAAACAAGACATAAAGGGTGAACTCTACGACCAAGAATACTACAGCGAAAAAATGATCATTCTCGGAAAAACCGACTCTCCATTAAAACATCGACCAGACAATCTCAAAAAAAAAATCACTCAACAGTTTTGTGTTCTCTCTGAAGAAGGCATGTTATACGAACTCATGTTTTCCAACGACGGGTTCATTGTCGACACTTATGCATCCCCACTTACCCCAAAAGACGCCCTTGAATTCTACGGCTATGACATCATCTACATACTCTACTCTGCAATGAGGGACTATTACCTCGCAGAAAAAGAAGTACTCGCTGCCCTCGAAATCACGCTAGGATATATTCAAGAAAAAATACAAAACTAATTTTTTAGCGTAAAAACAGTGGGCCCGATGAGATTCGAACTCATGACCTCCCGGTTATCAGCCGGGCGCACCACCTAGCTATGCTACGGGCCCTCACTTCCATTTTGATGTTATCCAAATACATACGCTCCACCCATATAAATAAATTATGGATTACGAACGAATGCATATTTAACCATTACGTTATGAAAAAAGATACTCTGACAAGATACAAATAACAAAAAAGGGAGGGAGAAAAATATCAACGAATAGATGGTGATATCGCGCACAAATATTTGAAAACTGGAACAAACTGCGTATCCCACCACCCTAGAA
>JAIRRQ010000063.1 GCA_031255895.1 Methanocalculaceae archaeon | reverse complement strand
TTTTTTGAGATAATCAATAAATGATATTCAGGAGATGAGGTAATCGGAGAATGATCTGAACGCTTCACTAGAGGTTGTAATTCTGTTTTTGAATATATTTTCACAATTTTCCATTTGATGATTTGATATTTTTCGATTTTACGTTGATTTTTCTTATGGATATGTGCTGGTATCATCTTGCAGATCTGGCGGGTTTTTGGCTGATTCAATGATTTCTGTCGCCACGGATATATGTCCATCTCGTCACAATCAGGATCCACGCATCTTGCAGGAAATCCCAGATAATCAAGTAGCAGATCCGTTGTGAACAAAACGTGGATATTTTCATACGAACAAATCTACTGGAAAACAAATGGAAATGGAGATTGTGTCCGAAATAGTTAGTTGATCTCTACGCCTTTCAGCAGAACTTTGTGCTCTGGAATTACATGCCCCACAATTTTTGCGCCATTAACCATTGCCAGAATCTTTGGAACGCTTGTCTCTGGCACAATAAATGCAAAGCCCATGCCCATATTAAACGTCCGGTACAGTTCATTCGTTTCAAGTCCTCCTTTCTCTTTGATCCACTGTAATATCTCCGGAATATGCATCGGATCATCAATGGAAACCCCATAGTTGCCGATACGCAGGAAATTTAGCAGTCCCCCACCAGTCACATGGCACATGCCGTGAACCTCGACCGTTTGACAGACATCCAATACCTCGGAATAGATGCGGGTTGGCGTCATCAGAGCTTCACCAACCGTTTTTCCAGAAGGGAGTTCGCTTTCGTAGCCTCCGTTTTCGTTTGCGATCTTTCTTGCCAGCGTATAGCCGTTTGAGTGAATGCCGGTACTTGAAACGCCGACGATCACATCGTCCGGCACGACCGCATCCCCTGTTACTACACGTTTGCGATCCTGCACGCCAAGACATGTCCCTGCAAGGTCAAGACCATTGATCATGCCTTTCAGCGTTGCTGTTTCACCACCCACAATGTTTACATTCGCGAGTTTTGCGCCTTCGTTTAAGCCGACACCGATCTGCATCATCTGTCTTGCATCGACATTTTCGGTTGCGATGTAGTCAACAAATGCGATCGGCTCGACGTTCATCGCGTACATATCGTTCACGTTCATCGCAATGCAGTCGATACCAACCGTTGTCCAGTCGCGAAGCTCATCGGCGATGCGCATCTTCGTTCCAACACCATCTGTACAAAGCGACAGAACTTTCAACCCAAAATCGATCAGACCGGTGAAGTGGCCGACATCGCCGATCATGTCGTGTTCACTGGTCCGCCTGTAGCTCAATTGGTGGATCAGTGCCTTGACACCGTCAGCCTCAAGATTGATGTCAACGCCTGCGTTTTTGTATGAATATTTTCTGTTCATACTTCTTCCTCCTCCAGGTGGTATTCTTCGTGAATTGCCCGGATCGCTTTGATACCGTCCTCTTGCTTGATTACAAAAGAGACGTTCACCTCGGATCTCTGTGAGAGCATCATCACATTAATACCCGCAGCACCAAGGCTATGGAATATTTTTCCGAGTGTTCCGCAAGTACCTGCCATTCCTGCTCCGACAACCGAGGCAACCGAAACGTTGCGATCGAAGTCAAACTCGCGGATGTCTCCTATCTGCTTCACTTTCGCAAGTGTCGTAAGTGCCGCTTCCAGCTGTTCTCTACTTATGATCATCGAGATGGTCATCTCAGACGATCCTTGTGAGATCAGCATTACGTTGACGCCTGCCTCTGCAAGCATTGCGAAAATCTCTCCGACGATACCGGGTTTGCCTGTCATGATGGCTCCACTGATTTTGATGAGGCAGCTGTTTTGTATCAATGATATTGCTTTCACGACTCTCTTGTCTACGTGAGATTCGCGGATAATGGCCGTTCCTGGATGATTCGGGTTGAATGTGTTTTTGACGCGAACAGGAATGTTCTTCTGCATCGCAGGGATTAATGCTCGTGGGTGGATGACCTTCGCACCGAAATAGGACATTTCCATCATCTCAAGGAAGGAGATGGTATTTATCACACGGGCTTGAGGGATGATGCGTGGGTCTGTGGTCATAACACCGTCCACATCAGTCCAAATAAGTATTTCATCGGCTCCAATTCCTGCACCGACAATTGCGCCAGAATAATCGGAGCCGCTGCGTCCAAATGTAGTGACTGCGCCGTCTGCCGCGCAACCCATGTATCCCATGACAACTGGCACCTGTTCGGTGAGGAGCGCACCGACTCGTGCCTGAATTCGTGCGTA
The DNA here is from genome assembly GCA_031255895.1 of Methanocalculaceae archaeon. GTDB lineage: Archaea > Halobacteriota > Methanomicrobia > Methanomicrobiales > Methanocorpusculaceae > Methanocorpusculum. Next base: position 2,628 of record JAIRRQ010000063.1, on the reverse strand, counting down.
ACTTTCGGGAAGTGCTGTTGCGCCGTTGTGCACGCCGTCAGTTAGAATACCTGCGTCACCACCGCTCATGTAACTGGAGGGTATTCCAGCTTGTCGGAATGCGGCGCTGATGATTGGTGCAGACAGCCGTTCGCCGAACGAGATAATATAGTCTTTAGATCGAGGTGTGAGTTCGCGGAGATTATGAATGGCGATCAGGATATTGGAAAGTTTGTTCAGTCTTGAGTCGAGGTACTCACCAATCTCGTCCACATAGTCCGGAGCAACCGCTTCCAGCACCCTCATATGCCGATTGCGGATCGATGTGATGAACGCGTCAAGGACAACTTTCTGCTTGCCGTTGATGACTTCTTCGGCGATTGCGATCAGTTGATCGGTTACGCGGGTCATGGCAGAGACTACTACAGCAATTTCATTTCCGGCATTACGAGATTCTTTGATGATTTTGACCACATTGGCGATGCATTTTTCATCTCCGACGGATGTCCCCCCAAACTTCATAATGAGTCGCATCGAATTTGACACCTGTGAAATAGCGTGTATGAGATGGGAGCTGTGAAGTAATATAAATTGTTCATATCAACTGAAAGAGCAGGAGAAGAAATATTTATTTGGTCTTCTTTGGTACACGTTTGATTCGATCTTGATGTCGTGGTCATGACGTATCCTTAAAATATCATTTCAACATTTTTATGTGAATATTTCACAAGAAGATCATCCATTTTTCTTTTTTTCTCTACACACTTCAAAAATGTTGTTGCCTGATGATTCCGGTGAATATCATCGTTTCTCGTGAACATGTCAATATCAGAATAAAGTTGACATCAATCACGTGTCCGTTGATTCAACAATCATGCAAGCTCTGTGTCATCTTTCGCATCGTTTTCGTGGACAAACACTTCGGTGGTGTGCCTGTTGGTAGCGACTACACCATTAATGACGTCATGCATGATTTCAGGGGCACAGATTGATTTTGTCCGGATTTTTTCAATCCATCACACCAAACGCCATGATAATGCGCGCAGCTTCTCTTCGATGAATTTTTGCAGCGATGTGAATCCTTTCATTTCAGGAATCATCCCGTTGATAATGAGAGTGCCTGTGCGTTTCTTTAGATTGTCAACGAAAAATGTGACAATGTTGATGCGAGAGAACGTTGTGTTGGCTACACTGTGATCATGAAGACAAAATCTCGATTGCAGCGGCAAGACCGTCATCCTCGAGTTTGTACCCGATCTTCTTGAATGCCATCTGCACAGCCGCAACGGTTACGAGAATTTCCGGTGCATCGATGATGCCCATGTTTCCTATCCGAAAAATTTTGCCCCTGAATCGATCTTGTCCTCCGGCAAACTCGATGTTCATTTTTTTGCAAAACCCTCGAATCTGAGAATCTTCTATACCTGTCGGATAAAAAAAACCGGTAACGGTGTTCGATGCCTTGTGCAGCTCGTCAGTCTGCGGGACAGGTACAAGTCCCCATGCAACTCCCGCAGCACGAACGGCGGCAGACATTTTGTGGTGGCGTGCAATACGGTTTTCGATTCCTTCCACTTCGATGAGCTTGCATGCCTCGCGGAGTGCGAGAAAGAGTGGCACAGCAGGCGTTGTTGGCGTTTCCATAGGTTTGTTATCGGCGAGTTTTTTTGCCTTTTTTAAATCGAGATAGAAGGGACGTGCTTCGGAGAGACGATCCCATGCGCGTTGGGACACAGAAACTGCAGCAAGTCCTGCAGGGGCTGCAAGACATTTCTGGGAGCCGACGATTGCAACATCCGCTTCCCATTTGTCAGTTTCGACGAGATCGCCACCAATCGATGTGATGGCGTCGAGGATGAAGATTGCGTCGTACTTTCGTGCGAGTTTTCCGATCTCTCTTGCAGGGTTGAGAATTGCCGCAGATGTCTCGTTGTGAACGAGGGTGACGACTTCCGCTCCGTTCTCCAGATTTTCTTTGAGTTCTTCGAGTTTTAATGGATGTCCCCATTCTGATTCAATCATAAGAGATTCACCGTAAATTGCAGCAATTTGACTGAATCGTTCCCCAAATTTTCCATTGGCGAGAGATACTATTTTTTTGCCCTTTGCAAAGGATCCGATCGCAGCTTCCAGTCCTGCGGTTCCCGAACCAGAGAGTACAAGCATATCGTTTTTGGTGCCGAATATCGGCTTCAAGATCCTGACAATGTCTGCGTAACAGTCTCCGAATTCCTGACTACGGTGATTTATTGCCTGTCTTGTCATCGCGTTTCTAATGGATTCCGGCATCGGTACCGGTCCTGGCATCATGAGAAGTGTTTCGTTATACATGGTATCAGGGATGTTTGTACATATATGTGAAAATACAATACTTATATTCATGGCAGATGTTGCAGTTATTGCTGGATCCGCATCAGATCTGGCTATTATCGATAAGGTTGTGAATACGCTCGCGCGATATGATATCTCCTATGATACGCAGATCCTTTCTGCTCACCGAGACGTGGAGAGGCTGGACAATTATGTGAAGGTAAGTGATGCAAAGGTGTTCATCTGCATTGCAGGAATGTCTGCGGCTCTTCCAGGAGTGGTTGCAGCAAGAACCATAAAGCCGGTGATCGGTGTTCCAGTGTCGGGGAAGATCGCAGG
>JAIRRQ010000017.1 GCA_031255895.1 Methanocalculaceae archaeon | reverse complement strand
TAAAAACCTGCACATATATATCCATCAAATACAAAAGGACATGCATGCGTCCCTACGTCATCATCAATGCCGCAATGAGCGCGGACGGGAAGATATCCACCAAAGAACATCGACAAACCAAAATCTCCGGCGATCAGGACTTCGCACGAGTAGATCGTTTGCGAGCAGATTGTGATGCCATCATGGTCGGCATTGGCACCATTCTTGCTGATGATCCATCACTTCGCCTCAAAACCCCATCCCTCATAGCATGGCGAACAGCAGCAGGCAAAGAAGAACAACCCATGCGGGTTGTAATCGACAGCCAGGCACGAATGCCACTAGACGGAGATATGTTTAAAAAAGGAACTGGCAAAAAAATAATTTTTGTCGCAAAAACAGCACCAAAAGAACGGATCGCAGCCTTATCTGAGAAAGCAATCGTGATTTCGGCAGGAACGAAAAAAGTCGATCTCAACCTCGTCCTCGACAAACTCGGAAAGATAGGTGTCAAAAAACTCATGGTAGAAGGGGGTGCAACACTCCTCTGGTCATTCACCAGCCAGAAACTCTTTGACGAAATCCGCATTTACATAGGGGCATTAATCATAGGCGGAGCAAACGCACCGACTCTTGTGGATGGATGTGGCTTCACCCGTGCCGAAGGATTCACCCCCCTTGTACTCAAAAATATCGAGCAGATCGACGATGGATTGTTGATAACCTGGTTCAAAAAAAAAGAATAAAAAAAACAAAATTTTTTCAATGATTATATTTTCTTCCTGTTCTTCCAATAGAAATAGAGATAATCGCTCACAACCACAACATCACCAAAAAGTAGTAGGCAACGATCGTCACACGATCACTCGTAAAAAGCGTGAAAGAACCCACAAATGTTAGTTCAGAACAAATTCCAACACATTTTCAAACAATTGGGTGACGATATCCTTATCATCTGCACAGTAGAGTATCATTTCAATTTTGCTGATTTTTTACTAATCTGATTGTTTCCTTCGCCACTTGGGTAGACAAAAGTGATCATCTATTTGTCCAAATCACAACCGATTTACACCGTCACCATTTTTCCGTCTGGAAAAATCGACTCAAGTAAGTTAGAAATCAGAATGAAACGTGGACTGCAGGACAATATCAGCTCAACAGTAGATATCGATGTCAAGATGGGAAACAGATTGTCGGTATCAGAACATCACACCGCAAAAACAAAAACTACAAGCAAAAGAACACACACAGTCGTAAGTTTTTAGTTCATAAAATAAGGTCCTCACGACCACACTTATACTTTACACTGAAACACAAAAATTGAACAAACTGGTTTTGGTAGGATCGTGGAGATTGGCAATAAGTCGAGCCTACTGGATAGTTAGGAACGGGACAGAGAGCGAAAGCAAGATGAATCCGATCAGGATGAACATCCACAATCCGCAGATGAAGTGAATCACTACGAAAATAATTGCAAGAATTATCATGGGAAAATACAGTGAATCAATCCAATTCTGAGAATAATTTTGAAAAATTCACCGAATTGAAGAGACAAACAGGACAATAGTCATAGAACACAAAATACCAAAGACGATAACAAACTATCAGGAAAACGATCATGCCAGCAATGATACTGATTCAAGTTGTGACGGTGGATGCAACATCGAAATTCATCACAATCATGAAATTTATTGATGTTGCATCACCAGGAATCATCAAAACGACTGTTGACACAATACCACACACAATATAAATAATTGTCGCAAGGATCGCATCAATCAGCATGTTGATCCATTCTCCGAGTTTTACCTCGCTGCCGCGGTACACACAGATAATTAATTCGGCAAAAAAACGACCAGTTAAGAATCAAAGTGACGCACAAAACGATAAAAACGATCCAATCTATTCAGTTTCCAAACAGACAATTATTGGTAAAACTCAAAGATTCTTCCAAATTATCCACGATACGCATGACAACTATCCTTGATGTGGAGTCGTCTTTTGTCGAGGTGTCATCGATTGGATTGTTTTCGTGAAGTAAAGGATAACATTATCATCACTCCCAGCCGACAAAGAACATATGGCAGCGATATACCACTATACCACGCGTGAGATGCGAATGGTGCTGATTGCCTCAGCTCTCGCCTCGTTTCTCAGTCCATTTCTCGGATCTATGGTGAATGTGGCAATTCCAGCCATTGGTGCGGCCTACGTTGCGACCGCTGAATCGCTTGCGATGCTTTCGACGGCCTATCTAATAAGCTCCGTGATGTTTATGGTACCCGTTGCACGGATTGCGGATATCATAGGCCGGAAAAAAATATTTCTGACGGGAATATTCCTTCTTACGCTCTCATCCGTTCTTGCACCTCATTCACCATCAATTGGGATTTTGATTCTCTGCAGAATTCTCGAGGGTATCGGTGTTGCGGCAATCACGAGTAACTCAATTGCACTTCTTTCAGCGGTGTACCCGCCGCAGAAACGAGGAGCAGTCATCGGGTACGCGGTATCAGCAGTGTTTCTCGGACTTTCAGCGGGACCGATACTAGGTGGTGTTCTGACACAGATGCTAGGATGGCAAAGTATTTTCTACTTTGTTACGATATTATCGATGTTTACGTTTGCGGCTGTATGGTTTTCCATCTCGCGTGACATTTGTGAAAATGAAGGAGAACCTTACGATTATGCGGGAACATTTGCATATATGCTCTTCATTGTCACGCTGGTAATCGGCCTCATTAATTTGCCAGAATTTTGGGCTATTGGACTACTTACAACAGGAATTGTCGTATTTCTTCCATTGTTTGTTTTTATTGAAAAACGTACGCACTATCCAATGTTTGCGCTTCGGCTCTTTTCTAACAACCGTGTGTTTACACGAGGTAACCTTGCAACGGTTATCAATTTCGGTGCGACGTATGCGATAAGTTTTTTTTTGAGTCTGTATCTACAGATTGCCGGAATGTTCACACCGATGGAAGCCGGGATGGTGCTAGTTGCAATGCCGTTTACTCAAATGATCATCTCACCTCTCGCAGGGAGGAGCTCAGATAAAATCGAGCCGCGCTACCTGACCACAGTCGGAATGTTGCTGATGGCAGGGGGGATCGCAGTTCTCATGCAGCAGGGCACCGTTCTGAACCTTCCGATGCTTCTTGCAACCCTTGTTCTGATGGGTTTTGCCGTGGCACTATTTGCCTCTCCAAACAACAATATGATTCTGGGGTCGGTGCAGCGCCAAGAGTATGGCAGTGCAAACAGCATCATCGGTACAATGCGGCAAATGGGTATGGTGCTTTCAATGGGGCTTGCAACCTGCTTCATTTCGGTATTTCTTGGAACCACAACCGAGTTGACAGGGAACTTGGACGCATTTCTTTCGGCGATGCATCTGTCATTCTCATGTGGGATCGTATTTTGCCTGATTGCCGCTGTTCTATCGTTTTCCTCCAAAGCATCTCCAACAACAGTATCCAAATGATTACCCACCTCAAAAGAAAATCAATTTTTTGTGAAATTCAGGAAGAGGGATCTCCTGTTGTCTACCGCGGTACTGTTTATTGTAGCTTTTGGAAGACGTTTCACTAAACAGCTCAGATGAATCAATCCAGATACCCGCCGCGATCGCAGTGTCAACAACAACATTTTCTTTTGATGAGACTGCAGAAGATGAAACACTAAACGTTACAAGTTATAGAACACATGAATTCACCCGCGCTCAGATGATGAAAAAATTGATAACATTTCCTCACAACCTATGACGATCCTAACACATTTACTCTTGACATCATTTTTCAGAGCATAAAAGTTAAACATACACAATATTAAGTACATATAATTTAAATTAATTGTTAAAAATATACACCAATTCAACATAATATAATTACGTGATCTTGGCGACTGAACGATCACCCAGAAGTGAAAAATTAATTTGCATCTGTCAAACGATATTTCCCATTCTGAATTGTACTCCCATATAGAATGTCGAGATTAAAGCGAATTCAGACAAGTATACAACCTTTTCGACAATTATTATGGAACACTGATATTTTTCTGTGAACGAAACAATCTCCAACACAGAAAAAATAATTATCAAAAGTATCGCGATAAATACCACAATTTGAGGCATATTAAGCCATTTCAATGCAGTGTATAGGACAAATGAAATTACCAATAATCGGGATAGAACAACGATGAAATATCGTGTTCATGTTTATCGATATTTGTCTGCGTTAAAACAATGGAAATCGGAAAATATCAACAATATAGTAGATGAAAGAAACTATAATCAATAATAAAAAAATAACCTAACAATAATGTTCCAGTGACTTTTGGATAAAACTATAAAAAACCTGCACAGAAATGACCATATTCATTAAAAATTTTGAGAGATTCGTAATTTTTTTTTGCATAATTTCACCAATTTTCAAAAAAAAATGAGCAAATTTTGAAAAAGATGATTAACATCACAGTTATTTCAACAATAGTAATCTATGAATCAATTATTACCTATATTCATTTAGTCACACACTGACCTGCGTCAATCTGTTGTAGTAACAACATGGATCGATATTCTCGACTCGCGTGCCCATTTCCACACAGTGCGCCGCGGTGTGAGACTCAAAAACCAACGATATTTTGCCAGTAGCACTGGCAAATCAGAAATGTAGTCAACCCAGAACACTAAAGAAATCAAAAAAAATAGCTACGTCCCGGCTGGGACTTGAACCCAGGTCAAAAGCTCCGCAGGCTTCTAGGATATCCTCTACCCTACCGGGACTAAATACACATATGTGCTTTGGTACATTAGAGTAATACTAATATAAATCCACCGTTTCAGTTTTGATCCTATGATTTCGAATGTTATCATTCCCAAAAATTCAGATATCGATAAGAATACTCTTCGGCTCGGTGTACTCATAAACGAATTCGCGTCCATTCTCCAACCCATATCCAAAATCACCAGTACCCCCAAACGGGATTTCTGGCGGCAGAATCAGATGCTTGTTCACCCACACGACACTGGATCTGATCTGTTCGGCAACCGTGTAGGCAATTTTCATATTTTTCGTCCAAATAGATGTACCGAGTCCATACGACGTGCCATTTGCGATCTCAACAGCTTCGTCAAGCGTTGAAAACGATATCACCGACATGACAGGTCCAAAAATCTCCTCAGACACTGCATCCGGTGACACATTGGAGAGTAGGGTTGGCTCATAAAAATTACCTAATCCGTCCTGTTTTTTCCCACCACAGACAAGATTTCCACAATCTTCGCTCAAAATTCGATCTACAGCTGATGCGACCATATCGAGTTGTTTTGGATTATTCAACGGCCCCATGTTGACTTTTTCCAGACCGTTGCCAATAACAAATTTTTCAATTGCAGCCCTGGCCTTTTTCACGAACTCACCAGTGAGGCTTGCATCCACCAAGATCCTCTTTGCTGAAGTGCAAACCTGACCACAGTTGTAGAACCGACTCTGTATCGCACCTGCAACCGCCGTATCAACGTCTGCATCCGCAGCAACAATGAATGCATCATTTCCGCTAAGTTCCAGTGTGAGTTTTTTCAGAATCGGTGCTGCTGCGAGAGAGACTCTTCGCCCCGTTGCGACAGAACCGGTGAAGGATACACGACGTATGCCAGGATTTCGCACAATCGCATCCCCAACAACCGCACCATCACCTGTAACAACGTTCATTACACCACCTATGACCCCGGCGGCCACAAGAAGTTCCGCTAGACGAAGAATCGTCAGAGGTGCCGTTTCCGATGGTTTTATAACAATCGCGTTCCCGCAGGCAAGAGCTGCACCTACCTTCCACCCAAAAATGATGGCAGGCATGTTCCACGGCACAATTGCCCCACAGACACCAAGCGGTTTTTTGATTGTGTTCATGTATCCATACTTCGGCAGAACTGCCGCGTCACCACGAATACTGCCTGTCATCGACGCATAGTACTCAAAAATATGGGCAGTTCCCAGAATTTCATTTTTTGCTTCATGAAATGGTTTTCCCTGTTCAGTGGTCAGAAGTCTTGCGAGAGTCTCCACTTCATTCCTAATAAGCGCGCCCGCTGCTATCAGGATGCGGGACTTATCCGCTTGATTGACCTTAGCCCACTTCGTCTGAGAATTTTCCGCTATCGCGACCGCTACTGCAACGTCATCCGCATTACCAGCTGGAACACTGTCAACTACACTCCCGGTTGCCGGATTGTAAACAGGAAGGGTACCTCCAGAAAGACAGTCACAACCGACACCATCAAGAAACATTTGCATGA
>JAIRRQ010000014.1 GCA_031255895.1 Methanocalculaceae archaeon | reverse complement strand
CGGATATTTTTCTGCAGCAAAAGCATCGCATTGGGATTGATGTCATTTGCGATCACAAAATCAGCAAGACTACCGAGTATCACCGAGAATGGACCTACTCCCGCAAACATGTCAAGAATTTTTTCTCCAGCTTTCATCTGTGACAAAATTCTCTGTCGTTCATTTGCAAGTCGTGCGGAAAAATACGCAGCGGCCAGATCGATTGCCATGCACCGTCCGTACTCACGATACATAGTTTCGGTCGTCGGGACACCTGCGAGAATTTTGAACGTTTTTGTGCGGAACTCGCCCTCTACTGGTGACATAGCAAACAATGCAGTATGAATTGAAGGATGGGTAGCAATAATTTTTTCTGCGCCTGCAACATCATCGTTCTGCAGAACGACAATACCACCTATCTGTTCGTAACGAGGTAATTCCTCGATCACATGATTTTCCGAAAAATTTGCCCACAGTTCATCATCATAAGGAGTGAGGACAGGTATCAGTAGAAAATCATTTTCAACACGAGGACGAAGCTTTCGGTCGAAAATACCATTTGCAATTGCGGAACGTCGTGCTTTCTCACCATCTAATATCGGTACACGGAGACACCATTGCCTTTTTGTCATGCATGACGCTCCTTTGCATCACGAATGATCTCCGAAAGATTTTGTGCAGCGGCAGTCACATTCGAGGCACTGACCACCGCAGAAATGACCGCAACGCCATCAAGTCCTGCCTCGATTAGTTCTGCAGCGTTGTCCGCGTTGATGCCACCAATGCCGATCACCGGGCACTTAACAGTAGCACGAATCTTTCTGATTGCCTCAATTCCGCACCCAACACCTGCATCCATTTTCGACAGAGTCGAAAACACAGGACTCACAGCAACGTAGTCCGCACCTGCAGATTCAGCAGCCACAGCCTCATCGACATTTCCTACGGAAATGCCGATGAGAAAATTCTGCGGCACAATTTTTCTGACAGCTTCGATCGGCAAATCGTTCTGACCAAGGTGTACGCCATCTGCTCCCGCAGCAATAGCAATGTCGAGGCGATCATTAACGAAAAAAAGAGCACGATTCTGACAAAATTTCCGTATCTCACAAGCAATTTCGTACAGTTCTCGCGAAGATTTGTATTTGTCCCGCAGTTGAATCACATTTGCCCCACCCACAACGGAACAGCAGGCTATTTCTGTGTGCGTGAGTCCACGCGATAGCGTTTCATCGGTAACTACGTAGAGATCGTACATCGGTTTAGTACTCGGTAATTCTGGCGCGATCGATAATCTGCTCGGACGTGAGTGCAGAAATTGCGTCGAAAAATGCCGATTTAAATGATCCAGGACCAACAGAAGTTTCTGTTGCTATCTCACCGGCGATCCCAAACGAGGCCATTGCAGCAATGCAACCGTCCATCGTATCAGAAGCAACTGCGGTGAACGCTGCAATAACCGCAGATACCATACAACCCGTACCGGAAAGTTTACCCATCATAGGAACGCCGTTTGAAACACCCACAATACGAGAACCATCACTAATCAAATCTTCTTCTCCGCTCATGATAACGACACATCCAAACTCAACAGCGAGACTTTTAACGATAGTTTTTCGATCGCCTACGACACCTCCAGAATCCACTCCACGAACCGACGCGACTACACCTCTGAGGGTTCCGATCTCTCCGGCATTTCCTTTGATGACGGAGATTGGAAGTTCGTCAATCAACTGTTGTGCGGTTTTCGTTCGATAAGGAGTGGCACCTGTCCCAACGGGATCAAGGATGATTGGAATGTTTCGATCAGCGGCAACACGGCCAGCGACGAACATCCCTTCGACTTGTTCGGGATCGAGAGTGCCGATATTGAGCACGATGGCGTTCGCGATCTTTGCCATGTCAATGACATCCTCTGGAGCGTGGGACATGACTGGAGACGCTCCGATACAGAGCGTGATGTTGGCACAGTCATTAACGGTAACGTAATTTGTGATTTGGTGGACAAGCGGTGATACCGCCCTGACTGATTCAAAAATTCTTGCATATTTTTGCATGGAACACCTTTTTTTGATTATTAGATCTGCAATCAGAAAAATGTTTTAGTGTGCATGTTGAATGGTATAATGTTATGGATGAGCAGCTTGCAAAAATCCGCTCTGGAGAATTGAAACTCTACGCTCTGGAAAAATTGATGCCAACGGATGAGGCTATAACTCTACGCCGAAAATATATCGAAGAGGAAACATCATCAGATCTCACGCCAGTCGGAGAGTATACTATTCCAATCGATCGCGTGGTCACGCGAAATATCGAGAATATGATCGGTTGTGTGCAAATTCCGATAGGAATTGCAGGACCTGCCACAATTAACGGAGAGTACGCGAAAGGAGAGTTCTGGTTACCACTTGCAACGACGGAAGGGGCGCTGATTGCATCGATTAATCGTGGATGCGGTGCTATCCGGAAAGCAGGAGGGGCGGAGGTGAGGATTTTGCGTGATGGGATGACACGTGCCCCAGTGTTTGCAGCGACATCTGTTGCACATGCAACAGAGGTTGCCCGCTGGACCGAAAATAATCTACTACTACTGAAAATTGCGGCTGAAAAGACGACGCATTATGGAGAACTCATCGGCCTCACGACGTATGTGGTGGGAACGAGTGTATTTGTGCGATTTGAGTTTGATACGAAGGATGCAATGGGGATGAATATGGCGACAATCGCATCCGAGGCTGCTGCAAAATTAATTGAAACGGAAACAGGAGCACGGATGGTATCAACGTCTGGGAATATGTGTTGCGATAAGAAACCATCGGCAATTAATGTGATTGAGGGGAGAGGAAAGTCAATTGTTGCAGGTGTGTTTTTGTCAGATGAATTGATTGCTGCACAGTTCAAAACGGATGCACAGACGCTTTTGGAGGTGAATACGCGGAAAAATTTGGTAGGATCTGCTCGTGCAGTGTCGTTTGGGTTTAATGCACACGCAGCGAATGCAATCGCGGCAATATTTTTGGCGTGTGGTCAGGATCCGGCCCATGTTGTAGAGGGAAGTAATGCGATTACAACAGTGGACATGGTCCCTGGCGGTGTGTATGTCTCAGTATCTCTACCGTCGCTTCAAGTGGGAACGATAGGCGGTGGCACAGGAATTGCGACACAACAGGCGTGTTTGTCGATACTTGGAGTCGCAAACGGTGGAGAAAATCCAGGAGATCACGCAAAGGCGTTTGGAGAGATTGTGGCAACAGCAGTTCTCGCAGGTGAATTGTCGCTCCTGGGGGCACTCGGTACACAACATCTTGCAAAAGCCCATAGGGAACTCGGTCGCGGATGGACTGCAGATTTGAGGCAGTAATTTTTTCTATTTTTTTGGTTTTTTGATTAATATTGTTCAATTTCTAATGCTTTGCCAGGTGGCACCTCGTTTGTGAGAATTAACCTATTTTTGTTATTGGAGATGATTGCATTTGATGATTGATGAAATGTTTTGTCATGAAAACTCATGAAAATTCAGCACGTTTTTGGATCAAATTAGATAGATCTTTAATGAGATATTTTTGAATGGCCGTTTGTACTGTATTTTTGCTGAAATTCCCCATAATATTACCATTCACCGGAAAGATTCATGCGAATAATTGAACCATCATTTAGGATGATTACACTTCGAAAAACACAAAGACTATGATAGCATTGGAGATTTTTCTCGTTGTGTTGCTGTTTATTGAAAAATATTGAAAAACCTAAAACAAAGAAGATAAATACCTCAAAAACACCCAAAATGTGTTCATTATCATAGATGCTGTTATACCTAACCTATCGAAAGGCTATGTGAATACATCCACCCCGTGTCTCGTCAATGATACTAATTTATACCGGATTGATCAATCCAAAAGCGGAAAAATACATGTGATCAATGGATCTCAGATCCATGCTGTAGATCAGACAACGATTCATGGTGATAAAGTATACATCATCGTATACAACGTGAATAGCCTCATGCTCGACACCACTGTTGTTCTGCACTGTGAGAGATCGATGCAACTCAAACCACAACAGGAACTACAATCCCAACAACCCTGGATTTCGATGTAGTCACCACAATCGCAAGACTTGGTACAATAGCACTCTTTGCATCTATTGCGATTAATCATGAAATACGATGACAATATTTGATTATTAAAATATTATTTTTGATAAAAAATCATTTTTCAAAAAATTGTATAAAAATGGCATATAATACCACATAGAGTTGTATTACAACATAACTCATTAACTCAAATGGCACAAAAAGATACTTAGGGACACAACTTGTGACATAGACAATTCATGATATACAATGAATGATCAGTCGATACCAGAAAACGATTATAACCATGGGCGACCTAAAAAAAAGAGATGACACTAAACACTCTATCCCCCGTACAAACCCTCACTATACTTCCCGGAACCACCTGTACTGGAGATCCGGAAAATTTCACCGAAATCACCATCCATCCAGGTGACACCATCTCCGTTGTAGGGCCAACTGGCTCCGGTAAAACCGCATTCATCAATGATATCGAAGTTTTCGCACAAGGAGATACCATCACTAGACGAAAGATCCTCGTCAATGGATCTGAACCTGCTGAAGATCTTGTCCGTGATCCCTCTAAAAAACCAATCGCTATGATCACCCAGAACAACAAGTGCCTTGCCGACCTCACCGTCGAAGAATTTCTCGCCATGCATCTGCGTTCCCGCAAAATGGAAGACAAAGGTATCATCACGAGTGTAATCGATCTTGCCAATCAATTCACTGGAGAGAAAATTACAGAACGTATGCACGTGAGCTCACTCTCCGGGGGACAGACTCGCAGTCTCTTCATTGCCGACGCCGTCAACATCTCCAACACCCCAATTATTCTGCTCGATGAAGTTGAAAATGCCGGGATCTTCAAAGATCGCGTCATTAAAATTTTGCGGGAAAAACACAAAACGATCATCTTTGTCACCCACGATCCTTACGTCGCACTCCTCACAGAAAAGCGAATCGTCATGAAATGCGGTGCTGTCGAAAAAATCCTCACGCCCGCAGGTGCTGAACACGCCACACTGACCAAAATCGCAAAAATGGACAGTGACATAATGAAACTGCGAGAACGTATTCGATCCGGTGAGCTCCTCACTGTTTCAAGGGAAATCGAAGCATGAACGTCCGACTCATCGCAATCGCAGGACCCCCTAGCGCCGGTAAAACAGCAGTTGTCAAACAGATCATCAGAAACCTCGGAACCTCAAAAATCGCCTACCTCAAAATCGACGTTGTGCAGGCATGGGAGGACGAAGAACTTGCCGCAGAATTCGGAATTCCCACCAAAAAAGTGTACTCAGGGGATATGTGCCCGGACCACATGGGTATCATGGTGATCCGTGACGCACTCCTTTGGGCCGATAAACTCGGTGCCGAATACCTTCTCTACGAAAGTGCTGGACTTTGTCTGCGATGTACACCATACACCACCCATTCCTTAGGCATATGTGTTCTTTCCTCAATTTCCGGCACGCATGCACCGCTGAAAATGGCACCAATGATCGCCTTCGCGGACGTTGCTGTAGTCACCAAAATCGATCTCATATCTCAAGTCGAAAAAGAAGTCTTCCGCGAAGGAATTCGCCAGGTTGCCCCAGAGGTAGACATCATCGAAACCAACGCCATCCAAGGGACGGGTATGCGTTACCTCATGCAGGTCATCAAAAGGATGAAACCCGCGGAAAGTGAAAAAGACACACTCCGTGGAATTCCACCGCTTGGAGTCTGCACCGTGTGCATCGGTAAAAAAGAAACAGGCTGGCAGGAACACTTCGGTGTTATCCGACCACTCACCGCACCTGACAATCTGTTCAGGGGAGAGTAGATGATCTGGACTCCACCAAACAAAAATTGCGGTGCCTGCGGCATGGACAACTGTGACGCATTTACCACCGCGGTGATAAAAGGCATCAAACATGTTGATCAGTGCCCTTACTACACACCAGAGGATAACCAACAAGCGACTTTCACCACTAGCAATTTCTGTGGTCTTGAAGCCGATTACACCGGCATTGATGTAATAGGAGCACCATACGACTTCATCATCACCGCATTTCCTGGAGAACCCTCAGCACGAAAGATAGTTCTGCCATTCAGGCCAGATCTCGTTGAAACTCTCAACATAACTGCAGGTGACATTGTCACCGGCAGACCGATCGGTGCGGGTTGCCCCGTCCAGCATGTAATCAAAGTTCTCGAAACAGACCCGGTATCGGGTCTCATCACCGGTAACGTCGTCGGACCTGCATTTGCACGAGAAAACAGAAACGCCATTGAACTCAGACATTACCATATGATAGGTTTTGAAGGAGTTGCAAATGTCGTCCGAAAAACGCCTGAATTCGGCACTCGAATGCCATTTCTCCCAGGAGTTTGCATGATGCATCGAACACATACAGGTCTTGTCAACACGATCATGCAGAAATCCTATGGTCTTCATGTGAGAGTGGAGGGAATCGTGATCTTATGAAATCAATCGAAAATATCAATACGAAAATATCCAATGGAACAGCAGTCATTTGGACGGCATCCGAATTCAAAAAGCATATCCGCTCCGGAGAGACAATAACACCCGAAGACGTTGACGTTGTCACCTGCGGAACATTCGGCGTTATGTCAGGTACCGCAGCAATTCTTGCCTTCCAGGCAGCCCCTACGGGGTCGTTTATTCATGCATGCAAATTGACACTGAACGGCATCCCGGCACATATTGGCCCATGTCCAAACGAAAATAACGGTCATGTAGATGCCATGGTGTACGGGACCGCACAATCGAGCGATTCGGGATATGGAGGCGGTCATTTGTTCGCCGATCTCGTTACAGGGAAATCCGTCGAGGCAGTGATCGAAACCGATGCAGGAACAATCGTTAAACAGATCACGCTCTCAGACATGTCCTCGGCAAAGATAATCATCACTCGCGGCGCATTCAAAAATTACATGGCCTTCGTGAATCCTGGTGAAGAAGAGATCACCACGATCTTTTCCGTTCTGCCGATGCAAGGAAACATGCGTGAAGCAACATTTTCCGGATGCGGTGAGATCAATCCACTGGAAAACGATCCAGAACTCAAGTATCACAGTCCTGGAACGGCAGCCCTCGTCAATGGTGCACCAGGTATAATCATCGGCACCGGTACACGAACCTCTGCAGTAAGACCAAACCTCTCCCTCGCCGCCGACATGTGGCAGATGGATCCGAATCTCATGGGGGGATTCAAAATGAAATCCGGATGTGAGTGTCTCACATCAGTTGCGACTGCGATCCCCGTAACAGACGATACCGCGATTGCGGCATTGTCCATTCTCGATGAAAATATACCTCTGCCGATTGCCAACGTTTTAAACAGGACAACATTCGATGTCGCAACATATTCCGAAGCGTGGAGTGGTGATCCCCGCATCAGCGTCGAACCGGACAAATGCAAAACTCTGGACTGCAACAGATGCCGCGATCTTTGTCCCCGTGGGGCAATACACCACGATCTGTCGATTACGAAATCCTGCATGGGCTGCCTAACCTGTACTGTGGTCTGCCCCAATCATGTTTTTTCGACGAAAAATAGCACGCTTCACACAACAACAGGCAACATTCCGATTGTTCTGCGACAATCCGATCGGACACGAGGAGAGATTGCAGCTTTGATGCTGCGCAACAAAATCAGAACAGGAGAATGGAAAATAGGAGGACCGCTCTAGGTGGGAGACTATACGCTTCGATGTGTTGCAGGCGGAGAGATTCTTCCTGAACATTACACGCTTTCCTGCAACAAACATGTCGGTCTCATTCGAACAGAGTATGCAGCACGTCAGCTGATCGTTCGTCCCGAACTACCAGGAATATTCCGGTACATCGACTGGCTACCGGTACACGGGACATTGTCTACCAGGGCACGACCGATAACATTTCATAGCCAGACACTCTGTCGCGAAATTGGTTTGCCAAATCTCTGGGTAACGTTTACAGGTTATTATCCCGAACGAAAATGTTTCGTTACAACAGGATCGTTCAAAGAGCTGGAAGCACTGCCAACCATCGTTCGATTCGCCGAAAACGGCGGGGGAACAATGGTCATTGCATCCGCTGGAAACACAGGCAGGGCATTTGCCCAGATGGCTGCTGAATTTGGGACATCGGTTGTTATTGTTGTACCGGAGTCATCAACAAAAAATCTCTGGACAGTGACAGAACCCAAACAACCAAACATGATCAAATTGATCACCGTTCATGGAGATTATACTGATGCGATTACGGTTGCAAACAGGATCACTGAACATCAGGGATATGTGCCAGAAGGAGGGGCAAAAAATGTTGCCCGTCGTGACGGAATGGGAACGGTTCTGTTGGACGCGGCAATCACGATTCGTCGCATGCCAGATCATTATTTCCAGGCAGTTGGTTCCGGAACAGGTGGTATTGCAACCTGGGAGGCGGCGATGCGACTCGTGGCTGACGGGCGATTCGGTCAGAATGTACCTCAACTACACCTGGCACAGAATCTACCATTCATCCCGATGGTGAATGCATGGAAGGAACGGCGAATTTTGCTACTGGAACGAGATATGCCAGACGCAGAAGAGGCAATTGCACAAGTATCGGCACCAGTTCTAACGAACCGGTCGCCTCCCTATAGCATACCAGGTGGTGTGTTTGAGGCGATGACGTACTGCGGCAATGATATGTATGCTATCGACAACGCTAAGGCTGCAGATGCAGGCCGCCTCTTCTCTGATGCGGAAAATGGCGTCGACTTGGATCCGGCAGCAGCAGTTGCGACCGCTGCACTAATATCTGCAGTCAATAACGGAACAGTTGATCCACGAGATACAATTCTGCTGAACATCACAGGCGGGGGGTATGTACGGGTTCGCGAGGACTTCGACATCTTTCCGATACCAATCGCAGAAACAGTAAATGTTGATGAAATGCCAGAGATATGAACGAAGAGATTGTTCTCAATATTCTTGCGGAACAAGGCATTGATCTTGTTGTGTCACTCCCATGCGATAAAAACAAACGATTGACAGCTCTGTTTTCGACGAAATTTCAGGTAATTGATCTCGCCCGCGAGGAGGATGGTGTAGGTATTTGTGCAGGTGCGTATCTCGGTGGTCGCAGGCCCATTATGTCGATTCAGAGTTCTGGTCTTGGCAATATGCTGAATGCGTTGATGTCGCTTTCGTGGATGTACGAACTACCGATACCGATTTTTGCAAGCTGGCGAGGCGTGTGCAACGAAACTATTTGTGCACAAATTCCATTCAACAAACCGTTGCCAAAAATTCTTGATATATATGAGATTCCGTATCGAATATTTTCAACAGGAGAAGATTTGACCTGTCTCGATGAAGTGATTGCAGGAGCATATAAGAGACATACGCCGTTTGTTGCGCTGATCAAGCCATCTTGCTGGGAACCACAGGATCCAGTTGAGATTGCGTATCCACCTAGAGAGACTGCAGCGCGAATACTGGCCCTTCCTGGATATGCGAAGTCACATATGAAGCGATTAGATGCTATCCGGGTTGTTACAGAGGTAGTGGATGCAAAAACAGTGATTATTTCCAACATTGGAGTTCCGTCAAAAGAATTGTATGCATCAAAGGATCGTGCGGGAAATTTCTACATGCTGGGAAGTTATACACAAGCGTCGGCAATCGGTCTCGGTTGCGCCATTGCGATGCCGGAGAGACAGATACTGGTGATTGACGGTGACGGGAGTATTCTTGGATCTGCGGTTTTACCAGTTGTTGCTGCAGCGAAATGTCTGAATCTGACGATTATCGCCCTTGATAACGGAGTATTCGGGAGTACTGGAAATCAGATGAGTCCTGCATACGAGACTGCGGATCTTGGATTTTTGGCCCTTGCAGCAGGAATTAACTCAGTTGAACGGGTGCATTCAGCTGACACGTTGCGGAGTGCTCTAAACCGGAAGACGGAATTTGTGCATGTGATTCTTTCGCCAGGTAATTCTGCATTGCCGAATATACCTTTGTCTCCGGCAGAGATTCGGAATCGATTTTTGCAGTTTTGTAGGGAATGATATTGAAAAAAATTTGAATTATTTCCATTGTGGTTGAAGTTGTGAACGGAATTTGAGCCATAGTTTGTTCAACGATATTGAAGTTGATCGCTGCCAACTTCCACGGACCATTGTGTGATAACACAAAAATACTAGTAGTTTTTCACCTATCTGATCAATCATATAAAATGAATCTGAATCAAGATGAAATCACCAAAATTATCACTCTAATGACTAATTGATGTTCTCTTATTGTTCAAATTGTGCCGACATACCACATTACGAGTGGACGTGTTTATGAACTGGTTTGAAGTTATCACAAAACATGCTTCCGTCCTGCAATGAGACGTTTAGGCAACACTTTGCTATCTCATTTCCCAAATTTCACTTGTTGATCACTTCTAAGAGACACCGTCTTGGTACGACGAATCATTTTCTGCACAAATATGAACAGACATCAAAGCAAATACAATAGAAAACATATCTACATCATTTTGGATGATACGAATCTCATGATCTGCACAGAAGATGAATTTATCCCTAAAATGACAAAATTCCATGAAAAATGCGAACATATCACGAAAAACAATAATTATTTGTTTGATAAACGATTTTGTGACGATATTACATGAGCAAAAATAACCGATCAAATCTTTTTTTAGTACTAACAGTGACGATTTTGCAGTCTCGATGGTAAAAACAACAATACAAACTTTTTTTATGTTCCTTCCCGAATGCAGTAGATATGCAATTTCCAAAACTTCTTCCGACCACCGTCGTCGGCTCCTTCCCGTGTGTGAAAGGCACCGGCCTTTTCTCAGTTTTTGATCAGTACAAGAAAGCATTACAGTTTGCGGTTGCCGAACAGCTTCGGGCAGGCGTGGACATCATATCCGATGGACAGGTACGGGATGATATGATACAAACATTCGCCTCGAAACTTCCCGGGATCACCGGAAATACTGTTACAGGAACGATTGGCATCTCAGAAAAACCGATCACGATTGCAGACACTCGATATGCGTTGACTCAAACGAAGTACGTGAAAGGTATTCTGACCGGACCGTGCACCTTGGCATATGCACTGAAGATCGAAACACATGCTTACAGAAACAAGGACGAACTCGCACTGGATCTCGCGACTGCACTTCATTCAGAGGCAAAATTTCTTGCAGCTAAAGGCGTGTATATGATTCAGGTGGACGAGCCGATTCTTTCAACAGGTGCGATGGATGTCGATCTAGCAAGGGAAGCATTAAAAATAATCTTCAAAGGAATTACAACAGCATCGTGTATTCACACTTGTGGGTACCTGAATAAGATCTCTTCAGAATGGATCAAACTTCCAGTGGACATAATCGATTTCGAGTACTCAGTAAGTCCAGAAAATTTGTTTGAACTCTCGCGCCATGATCTTCGGAACAAAAAGATAGGATGCGGTTGCGTGAAGAGTTCCGATCCGAACGTAGAATCGGTAGCAGAAATCGAAAAGCGAATTCGAGCATGCGTGGAGGTGTTCGGCGAGGAAAATGTTCTGATCGATCCAGACTGTGGCCTGCGGATGCACACACCGGAGGTGGCATTTGCAAAGCTGAAAAACATGTGTGATGCAACGAAGAATGTACGGGATGAATTGCAAAAATACAGATAAAATATCTTGTGAAGAAAAAAATAAGAGCATACTGCAATTATCCATCTGGTACGCAATAATATAAACTATCTGAACAAATAAATGAGAGAAATGTTTGATTATTTTTTGAAAAACTAAATTTTTTAGAATATTATCAGAGGATTACGAATATTTTTGTAAACTAAGTACAGATGATAAACGAGAGATACCATGAATTTTTGCCAATTTAGTAATATGATCAAAAACTACTCTGACATTTACCTCGTCTATTGAACAAAAGTTTAAAAATCGAGATCACTTCCAAACAAGGTGAAATAGACGAACGTGATCTCGTCGAGATCAATGTCTACCACAAGATCAGTTATCTCCGGAATCCACATTCAATCGAATCCATTCTAGCAATCTAGCACGGATAAAAGAGTGTCTAATTTGAAATTAACCACATTGATTGCAGATTTGCTTTTTACCGAGACTTCTTGTGGCGAAAATCATTCCCACAGAGATAATCATTCTTTACTATCAAATGCTGCACAATATTTGATTACTCCTGCAGACGAACATTTACCAGAGGACAAAATACTTGTCCACATCCTCGCAACACTATAGTGTTGTAATATATGAAATAGGCACCATGCGAGACAACATTCGATTTTGGAACGCATTTTTCCAGAAACACATTCATCAGATGATGAAAAACGACCATGAAACAGTAGTAAAAACAATGATATCGTTGAAAAATAGATAGAAAATGCTTTAAAATATTCGAAACATAATATGTTCACATTTTTCATAATACCCAGTGGACATTCCCAAACATCCTCCGGATCAGTTCCGAAATACCGATGTATCAACATAAATATCACAAAGAAAGCATAGAATACAGTTTCGAACACCATTCCATTGTGATTGCTGCATCACAGCTTCATTTACAAAATGTCATGGAAGAATTGAGAGGATCCTACGTGTGATCGGGAAGAAGAACATCCATACTCTTTCCATGCATTTCTGTGAAAGAGTGACAAATCAAAGATGATCCATGATTATTCCGTGTAAAACCGTGTCTATCACTCGCATCAACTTTTCCGACAGGAAGAAATCCTATCACTTGCAAAACATCTATCATCCAAAACACGCA
Source organism: Methanocalculaceae archaeon (assembly GCA_031255895.1). Taxonomy (GTDB): domain Archaea; phylum Halobacteriota; class Methanomicrobia; order Methanomicrobiales; family Methanocorpusculaceae; genus Methanocorpusculum. The sequence goes on along the minus strand of JAIRRQ010000014.1, from coordinate 147 downwards.
TATATTCACGTATTTATGGCAGATACAGGAGAAAAAACAACATCGTGTGAACGACCGGTTTGCGCACGAGTGATCTCTCCGCAGATTGATGAAGGAGCTGCCCGCGACATTGTCCGCAAATGGATTTGTTCAGATAAAACTCCTTTT
>JAIRRQ010000037.1 GCA_031255895.1 Methanocalculaceae archaeon | reverse complement strand
GGTGTTTCTGATCTTTCTTGCCATCGGTTTGATCCTCGCATCCTTCGCGATACCACTGATTGCTGGGATGTACTGGCGCAGAGCTACAACCGAGGGGGCAATCACAAGCATGGGGGTGGGGTTAGTTACTGCGCTGTGTTTTGGCTACTACGATCGATTTATGGGACAGTTGCCGATGCAATTTTCCATATATTCACTGATATTTTCGATTACAGCAATGGTGATCGCAAGTATCCTGACGAAAAAAAATTCGGATGCAGCACTGGATATTACGTATACTGGATGGTATCTCCATCCGAAGGAGTAAGCAACCTTATGTTGATATTTTACGCCACCCATTTTACTCATTGTTGGGTGTAATTAGGATCCTTGAAATGACACATCTCTAAGGATCTTTTGGGCAAAATGCAAATAGTGGACGATAATTGGCATTTTTCATTGCATCATCTCCATGAATGTGGGTAACTGGTTTACGTTATGATAAAAACGCGTCTTCTTGTGTAGTATGTTCTGCCACGATAGTCACTATAATCCAATATGGTGGATTTTTTGTTCATTCTTCTTACTCCCTATTCTTGATGTGCGATTTGTCATTCTATATTGCCGTGTAAAAACGTGAATTTCCTCAAAATATCCTCTCATGCGTTATTTTTGTTCATTCATAACAAACAGAAGAGACAGTATGATAATGATGATCTCACGAAGTGATGAGTAAAACAGTAGATCGGCCGTCAGTTTAGTTCACTCATCTCAATGTTTCTGGTTTTTTTTAAAGTTCAGGATGTTTCAGATGCCACTCTGTCCGACGGAGGACACCGCGAATCGTGCTAGCCTCGCGGATCGTCAGGTTTGTTCTGCCCAGTACGCGCTTTGCAAGAAGAATGGTGGTTTTTCGTTTTTCAATTGGATGATTGATGTTTTCCAGGAACTGTTCAAAATGTACGTAGAGAGCATCCATCTCAACCCGGTTGGCAAGTTTATACTCTCCTCGGGGCAAATGCGCAAGTTCATAGCATATCACCCCGATTGCATGCGATATGTTCATGATCGGATACTCCGGGGAGGTTGGAATCGTTGCAACAATATCACAGCGACGAATCTCCTCGTTGTTTAATCCCCAATTTTCCCGTCCGAAAAGAATCGAGACGCGCCCGTCCACATCTTTAATTATTTCTCGCAGTTCTGTCGGAGAGTAATATGGCATCCGTATCGGGTTTGATACTGATTTCGACAGACCGCCGGTTGTCGCGACAACGAGATTGCTGCGAGCAATTACCTCATCAAGCGTCAGAATTTCAGCCGTTTCGAGGATATCCTTTGCATGTGACGCCCGTGCGATCGCCTCTATCGTTATCTTCGGTGGATCTACGAGAACCATATGATGAAATCCGAAATTTTTCATAACTCTCGCGGCAAATCCAGTGTTTCCCTCATAAAGTGGCTCAACAAGCACGATGTCGATCTGTGGCATTTATCGTCTGACCGCCTTCACTGTTTCTTTGAGAACAGTTGGCCCCGCATCATATACCGCATTTCCAACTACAATCGCATTTGCATACTGTCCCATCTCTGCAGCCTTTTTCGCGCTGTTGATACCTCCTCCGTAGAAAACCAATATATCATCCACCGCCTCCGCGACTGCTTTTGTAACCGCAGGATTTCCGTAAATTCCGCTGTACTCGATGTAAAAGACTGGCATGTGGTAGTATTTCTCCGCAACAATCGCATATGCAGCGACCTCTTCAGGGGTAAGATCACACTTTGCATATGTCAGTCTTCCGACTGATGACGTGGGGTTCAATACCACATACGCTTCCCCGATGACCTTGTCCCACGAGATTGGGAAGTGTTGCACCCACTCTTTGTGAAGACCCGTAATAAACATCGGATGTGCAGCATTAAAGACAGTCGGCACAAATATCAACTCAATTTTTTTGAATTGTGAACAAGTCGGATCTGCCGGTTCCACAACTAGCGGTAGACCCGAGTCATGGACCTGATCATAGAGGTTTGCAAGTTTCTCAGGCGTCACATCCAGTGTTCCTGACAACATCAAAACATCTGTCCCGCTTGCTGCAATCTCTGCAATTGCATCATCACCCAGAACTTTATCGGGATCGAGCTTGGTAATGTGTCTCCATTTTTCCAAATCTATCATTTTTTACACATTTTTTTAGCTTTATTTTTGTATTCGGTTAGTTGTTTTTTGTCGATGCCGGTCTGGAGTGATAGTGTTTGAACCGCAATTTCTTTCAAAAGCTCACAGCTACACACACCTGCAAATGCAAGAGTGATTAGGTGTTTTTGTTCAATTTCAAGCGATCTTAGACCTGCGACGTCACTATCAAATGTTTCCTTGCGGAATGATGTCGGAGGCTCTGCGCCGATCTGTTCCGCCACCATTTTTTGATGTCTACAGACGGTTGTTATCGACACACCGGTTGCAATGGAAAGACCTGCAGGATGCGCTGAAACAAAGGTCTTTGGGTCCTCGTATCCAACGGAAATATACTTTTTGAGGGTAATGACTGGGATCCCGTATTGTTTCATCTTTGCGATGTTTGTGACGCGTGTCGCCTCCATGAGAAGTGTGTTTGCCTCAGTATTGGAGAGGCCGGCATCCATTACGTCACTCTTTTTTGCATTGGCGAGGCCTGCAATGTCCACAATTCCTTTTTTGATGAGGGCTACATTAATCTTGGAGTGGCCACGTCCGCGCCGTGGTATGACATGCGAGGAGATGAATTTTTTGAGTTCGGTCCTCTTGCGAAGCAATATTAGAACAGCTTTGGCGTCTGTAATCAATTTTTCTGTTTCAGGTCTGGTAATTTTGAGCCGACTCATCAGTTCGTCTGCAGAAAATCCGGCAAGTTCAGAAATTGCATAAATGTGTGCTTGATTCAACTTCTCAATTTCTGTTTCGTTCATACCCGGCAGCATTTTGAACGCCTCAGCGTTTGTTTTGATGTGGGAACAGAGTGGGCACCCGATTTTCCAGGCAGGAGCGCCTTTCCGAAGGAGTTGAACATGGTTGAGTTGGTGAATGGGGCAAGTTTCGTTCATTTTGATCGCGTTTCCCCAGGTTGTTGGTGGGAGGCTAGTGCTGAAGGTACAGTCTGGATAACCAGAACAACCTATGAATTGAGAGTTTCCTGCACGCCTGACGCGGAGTTGTGCACCGCAGATCGGGCACTGACCAACAGTCTGCTCTTCGCGCGTGCGTTCCATAAGATCCTGACCAATTGCTTCTTCGTTTTCTTCCAGATTGTCAAAAATGAAGGAAAGCATGGTTTTTGATTCGGTTAGAACTGTGTTTACGGTTTTGGTTCCTGCAGCGATGTTTTCCATTGATTCTTCCAGTGTCTTGGTCATGGTAGGGGCCGTGATGGTATCCGCAAACTTTTCCAACGATTCAGTTACAGCACGGCCAACAATGGTAGGTTTCATTGGATTTCCCTCGACGTATTTTCTGTCGATCAGTTTGCTGATGACTTCATGCCGCGTGCTTTTTGTGCCAAGACCCAACTCTTCCATTTTTTGGATGAGTTTGCCCTGTGAGTAGCGTGCAGGTGGTTGTGTTTCTTTTTCTTCACAGAATTTGTTGACACTGGCGAGCTGATCTCCCGCTGTGAACTCTGGTAGGATGATTTCTTCAGCTTTGCTGTAGGGGTAGATTGCACGCCAACCGGGGATAACCAGTTGTCCACCTGTGACAGTATATGGTTCTGTTCCTGCGGTAAGGTTGATCTTCAGGGTCTTCCATTCGGCATCTGGTGAAAGGGTTGCAAAAAATCTGCGGACGATGAACTCATAGAGTTTCCAGGTGATATCATCTCCAATCTCAGCATAGGTGCCTTTGGAGGTTGGATATATTGGAGGATGATCGGTGGTCTCCTTTTTTCCGTGGGTCGGCGATGTCCTCATATTTGCCAGCACATGATTTGCATCGCATTCAAACTCGCCTTCGGCGAACATTCTGAGATGTTGACAAAAATTGAGACTTTTTGGATAGGTGGTGTTGTCAGTGCGAGGGTAGGAGATAAATCCCCGCATGTAAAGGTTTTCTGCTTTGTTCATCGCGGATGCAGCGGAGATACCTAGTCGTCCTGCACCGACAATGAAAGCAGTGGTGTCAAGTGGTGTTGGGGCTTTGTCGATTTTTTTGCCGGTGATGATATCTTTTACGATGGCTTGGTCACCTGTTTTTGCAAAGGCTGTGTCAGCCTCCGTCTTGATGGTGAATCGTCCGTGTGCATGGCGGGCGGTTATTTCCTCTCCCGCAATTACTGCGGTGAAAGTGAGCATCCAGTACTTCTCCGGTACGAAGACTTCGATCTCCTTTTCACGATCAACGATCATGGCGAGCGTCGGACTCTGCACGCGACCAACGGAAAGAATATTATCGGAACCACGGTGGGCGGCAATGGAGAGGAATCGGGTCAAGGATGCTCCCCAGACGAGATCAATGATCTGACGAGTTTCACCGGCTGCAGCAAGATTGAAATCTATTTCTTTTGCATCCACAATTGCTTTGATGATTTCGTCTTTGGTGATTGCTGAGAATCTGGCACGATCAACCATCACTTTTGTGTTGACGGCGCGGACAAGTTCATAGGCCTCCATGCCAATGAGTTCTCCTTCAGTATCGTAATCGGTTGCGATGGTGATACGTTCGGTTTTTTTTGCATGTTTCTGCATGAGGGCAGCGATTTTTTTTTCAGTCGGACGTTTTTCTATCTTGGCGTTGATGAGGGAACGCGGTGGATGTTCTTTACTTCTCCAGTTACTGTAGCCGTTGGTGAAATCTAGCTCAACTACATGACCGCGAAGACCCATCACCACGATATCGCCAAAGGTGTACTCGGTCGCGGATCCGTCGCGTTTTGTGTGCACTTTCTGTTTTCCTGCAAGAAATGTCGCGATGCGTTCTGCGACGATGTTTTTTTCGGCGATGATGAGATGCATGGTTATTTTCCCACAAACTCAGCAATCATGGCATGAATTTCGCGCGGATCGAATTTGCCTCTGGTTTCTTTCACGACCTGTCCGACGATGAAATTGAGAGCGCCTTTCTTTCTGGTTTTGTGGTCGATGATTGCCTGTGGATTGGAGGCTAAGATCTGTTCGACGATACCGCGGAGATGTTCTCCTGATTCACGGGCAAGATTGAGTCGTTCAACGATCTTGGTCGGTTTTTCCATTTTGGTTCCTGTGCGAAGATTGTCAAGCCAGACGCGGAGAACTTCAATTCCTGCCTTGTCTGTAATCTTTTTGTCGCGGATGAGGGTGACGAGATCTTTGAATTCGGATGCATGGGGGGCAACGATGCCAAGGCTCATGTCACGGTAGTTGAGTTCACCAATTAGGATGTCTGCGGTCCATGATGCGGTGATTGCAGCTCCCACGTCGGCGATTGTTTCGTAGAACTCGGCAAGTTTTAGATCGCCAGTGAGGGTTTTTGCATGGTTTGCGGTGATACCGTACTGCTGCATAAATCTGTCACGACGTGCATCAGGCAGTTCGGGAGAGATAATATCTTTGATCCAGTCAGCAACGCAGATAATTGGCAGATCAGGTTCAGGGAAGTAACGATAGTCGGTTGCGGTTTCCTTGGACCGCGCGCTGATGGTGGTACCCTTTCCTTCCTGAAAATGGCGTGTTTCGCGGACGATAGTTCCGCCGCGATTGATAAGATTTTTCTGACGGGTGATCTCAAAGATTAGTGCTTTCTCAACACCTTTGTATGATGAGATATTTTTAATTTCGACACGTTCATGGCCTTTGATTGATATATTTGCATCAACGCGGATAGCGCCCTCTTTTTCCGGATCGAATACATCAAGATATTCTAGCATTGCCCGCAATTTGTTTAAAAAGCGGCGTGCTTCTTTGGGAGAGGAAAGTTCAGGTTCGGTAACCATCTCTATTAATGGAATTCCAGAGCGATTGTAATCCACGAGGGTATAGTGTCCATATTCTCTGTTGCCCATGTGAACAAGTCTTCCAGGATCTTCTTCGACGTGGATACGGGTCAGGTTGATTATTTTCGGGTTCCCTGCGTCGTCTTCAATCTCGACATAACCTCCGACTGCCAGTGGGTTGTCACCCATGGTGATCTGGTAGGCTTTGACGAGATCAGGGTAGAAGTAGTTTTTTCTGCAAAATTCGCTTTTTTCAAGAACGACGCAATTGAATGCCTTTGCGACTTTGAGTGCATATTCGATTGCTCTTTTGTTTAGGACAGGTAGTGTTCCGGGCAATCCGAGACAAACAGGGCAAGTGTGGGTGTTGGGGGCGTCTCCTCGGAAATCTGCGGAACAAGCACAGAATAGTTTTGAAGAAGTGTTAAGCTGGCAGTGGACTTCTAGCCCGATGATGACATTCATCTCTTCATTGGTCATTCATGTCATCTCCTCGAATGCAAGTGCTGCATTGAGCAACACTTCTTCGCCGAATATTTTTCCCATCAATTGCAAGCCTACGGGCATGCCGTGGAAGGTCCCGCAAGGTAGGGAAATTGCAGGGATTCCTGCGATGTTGGCAGGAATGGTGAGAATGTCGGTCTGGTACATCCGCAGTGGATCGTCGACGAGTTCACCGATTTTTGGGGCGATGCCTGGCATTGTTGGTCCTGCAAGAAGGTCACAGTCAGTTAACACTCGTCGGAAATCATGGCGTATGAGTTGTTTTGCGTGCTGTGCCTTGACGTAATATTTGCCGTAGTATCCGGTTGAGAGAGCAAAAGTCCCAAGCAGGATTCTTCTGCGAACTTCTGGTCCGAATCCTGTTTCGCGGATTTTGGTGTATGCATCATGCCATAGGTTGGTCATTTCGGGTTTAGGGCCATATCTGACTCCGTCGAATCGACCAAGATTTGAACTAGCTTCGCAGGTGCAGGTGATGTAGTAGGCGGAGAGAGCATATTGTAAGGAGGGGAGTGAAACTTCCAGAGTGACTGCCCCAAGTTCCTCGAATTTGTCAATGGATGTTTCAATGATTTTAGCTATGTTCGTGTCAATGCCTTCACCAAAATATTCCTTTGGAATTCCGATGATTTTTCCTTCAACGCTTGCATGGAGTTCGGTAAAGTCGTATGGTTTGTCGACTGAGGTCGAATCACGGTGATCGCCTCCGGCGATTACACTGAAAAGTCTGGCAACATCAGTGACATTTGCTGCCATAGGGCCGATCTGTTCAAAGGAGTTTGCGTATGCGATTAAACCATAACGGCTGACTCGGCCGTAAGTAGGTTTGAGACCAACGATGCCGCAGTAGGATGCAGGACAACGGATTGAGCCGCCCGTGTCAGATCCGAGTGCCATCCGAACAATTCCTGCGGCAACGACTGCGGCAGAACCACCGGATGACCCTCCTGTGACACGTGTGGTGTCGCGGGGGTTTAAGGTTGGGCCGAATGCACTGTTTTCGGTGGTGGTTCCCATACCAAATTCGTCCATATTTGTTTTTCCGGCAATGGTTGCACCAGCTGCTTTGAGCAGTTCGACTGCGTGGGCGTCGTAGGGTGGAATATAACCGAGAAGCATTTTGGAGGCACAGGTGGTTGGGATGTTTTTGGTGGAGATGTTGTCTTTGACAGCAACACGGATACCGGCAAGTGGTCCTGCAGCTGAGGATGGTATCTCGATGTCTGAGAGGAATGCGTTGTACGCATCGGACATTTAGATCACCCTTGGTGCTCGTATGTAGCCGTTCTCTGGGTTATGAGAGTTTGCAAGCGCTTTTTTCTGAGAAAGAGGGATTCCAACTTTGTCTTCGCGGAATACGTTGACCAGCGGGCAATCAAAATCTCCATCTGTTGTGAGGTTGTCGAGGATGTTGAAATATCCCAGAATTGCATTGAATTGTTCAGTGAATTCACCGAGTTCGGACATGGCAATACCGATGTCGGCAAGTTTTGCGATATGGAGAACGTCGTTTTCAGAGACCATTTTCTGCGACCTGTAAATAGTAGTTTAGTGATGATGTTGTTTTGGGTAAAAAGAGTTACTACTCTAATGGTATGATCGATCAGTTTTTTGGAAAAAGTTGCGGAGGATTTCTGGTTTTATGCAGAATTTTTTGTGTGTAATTTATTGTATTATTCATTATTATTTATTTGTATTCATGTCACAATTTCATCATTATGGTTTTGTTGTTAGTGTTGTTGTGATACTATGTTAGAAGAACAATCAGGCAAATCACACTTTTCGTGAATCGTACGTGATAGCAAGCCATTCGATATATTTGGAAAATCACGCTTGGTGGTTGATTTTGAGCTAATATTTGATTATCTATGGGATTTTTCTAATTTTGTCTAAGTAATGTTGGTCCGTTGAATGTTAGAAGAACGGTTTATTCGATCATATATTGTGGTGTAGGAGGGAATGGTTCTTACGAGAGGATCTTTGTTGTATCGGAGGTACATAAATCTGTTTTGGATCTCGGAATCTTGAAAAATTCGTTGTTTTGCCTGAATACGTTTTGAATGCGGCAAACATTTTTCCATTACCTTTCCTGCGAAAATATTTGGCGCTTAGCGTTGTGCCCAGGCACCTTCCGAACCGTCGCGATAGAGGTTTACCACTTCTCCGATCACAATTATTGCCGGAGGTTTTACACCGATTCGTGTCGCAGTCTCACCTATATCTGCAAGCGTCCCGCACGTCACTCGTTGATCCTTTCGGAATCCGCGCTCAATAACCGCGATCTTAGTCTCAGGAACTTTTCCACTTTTGATCAGTAATTCCGTGATTACTTGAAGATTTTTCGCGCCCATATAGATCACGATCGTCCCCTGGCTTTTCGCGAGCCATTCCCAGTCAATCAAGGAAACCTCCCTTTCGGGATCTTCGTGACCGGTCACAAACGTTACCTGACTTGCCCACGAGCGGTGTGTCACTGGAATTCCGACACACTCGGGGACAGCAATCCCGCTTGTCACTCCAGGCACCATCTCGACCACAATACCATGCTCCCGCAATGTCTCCATCTCCTCACCCCCGCGACCGAATACAAATGGATCTCCTCCCTTCAATCGTACCACCTTTTTACCGGCCTTTGCCTCCCTAACTAGCAATGTTTCAATATCCACCTGTTCCATTGTGTGGCATCCGCCGTACTTGCCAACATCAATCTTTTCCGCCGAATCAGGAAGTATCGATAACACCTTCTCGCCAGGTAGTTGATCATATAATATCACATCTGCTGAATTGATGACTTCACGCGCCTTCATAGTCAGTAGTTCCAAGTTTCCTGGACCGGATCCTACTAAAAATACTTTTCCTGTCATGATTTCGACCCGATGGTAATTTTTACCTCCTCAATTAAATCAGATGCAATATCGCGGAACTGCATACCAATTTCTATTGCCTCTTCAAAACTTTGGACATTCTCTACAATCCGATTGCTGCGATCGCCGGCAAGCGATAAAACCTCCGCGATTAGGTGCCCGTCACGACAAAAAATGCCCTGTGGTGTGAAACAGCCACCGCCAACTTGTTCCATTATCAGACGCTCAACGCCTGTATCGAATGTCGTTTGAAAATCGTTTAATGGTGCAAAAATCTCGCGAAGCTCTGATGTATCACGGCAAACCACAGCCACAGTCCCTTGATTCGGAGATGGCACAAATTGATCCACAGGAAGTCGCATACCGTTTACATGATAGCCGAGTCGTACCAAACCCGCCTCTGCAAGCACAATTGCATCATAGAAGCCATTGTTTAGCTTTTCAAGTCGTGTGTCCACGTTACCCCGTAATGGCTCAACCAGCACCAGTGGCATGCTCTGATAGTATCGGAGAAGTTGTGCACGTCGTCGTGTACTTGATGTTCCTATTGAATAGATATTCTTGAGATTTTTCACCGGTTGGTTTGACACAAGGAAATCATACGGAGGATCGCGGGGAAGAATTGCTGCCGTGATTATCCCATCCGGTCGATCAACAGGAATATCTTTCATACTGTGTACTGCTGCGTCGATATCGCCGTGTAATATTGCATTGTCAAGTTCGTGGACAAATACACCCTGTCCTCCGATCTGATGCAGATCGCGATCATGCATTGCATCGCCGGAAGTGACAATTATTTTTGATTCAGCAGGAATATCCTGTTCTGCAAGAAGTTCTAGAACATTACTTGTCTGTGCAAGTGCTAGTTTGCTGCCACGGGTGCCGATTTTCACGTTCAACATTGCTCATACACCTGCACCAGTTTTGCCATCTCCACCATCCCATGTGCGGTCGAGAGAAAATTCGTTTCAAACTGTGACGGAGTCAAAAACACTCCAGAAAAAAGAGTTTTTTTCCAGAATGTTTGGAATGCATTCGTATCGCATTGCATCGCCTCCATGTAATTTTGAGGCGCAGATGGGCGGAAGAAGTACTTAAACATTGATCCTATCCGGACAAACGTTCCGGAAGCCAGTGATGGGATAGATTCTTCAATTATCCTCGTATTTTCATCCAATTTTGCATATATGTTTTCGTGCATGTGTAGGTAATTGTTCATTGCAATTCCCGCTGCCATTGTTGCGGGGTTCGCATTGAACGTTCCTGCATTGTACACTTGTCCTGCTGGAGAGACCATCTCCATGATCTCTTGTCGTCCACCGAACACACCGATTGGTAGACCTCCACCTGCAATCTTTCCGAGTGTGGTCAGGTCTGGTTTAATGTCGAACTTCACCTGTGCACCACCGATCCCAAGTCGATATCCTGTGATCACCTCATCGAAGATGAGGAGGACATCGTGTGTCGCTGTAATTTCGCGAACAGCTTTGAGGTATTCGTCATCAGGGAGGATTGGGCCGATATTTGCCATCACCGGCTCAATGATGAATGCTGCAATATTGTTGTTTATAGATAAAAGTTTTTCAAGGGCTTCGGGATCATTGTATGGAACTTGTTGTGTATGCATTGCTACATCGGGAAGCACTCCCGCCGAGTCAGGAGTACCGTGTGTTGTTGCTCCAGAACCCGTGGTAATTAATACCGTGTCATGAGCACCGTGAAAACCGCCTTCTACCTTTACAATATCTGTTTTACCGGTAAAACCCCGTGCCAACCTGAGCGCTGTCATCGTGCTTTCCGTTCCGGTTGAAACAAATCGCAGCATATCTATGGCAGGGTGATCACCGCAAATCCGCTTCGCGAGATCGACTTCTAACTCCGTCGACGTTCCGTATAACCAGCCTTTATCCAATTGAGAGGATATTGCTTCTTTAATTATAGGATTAGTGTGTCCGAGAATTAGTGGGCCATATCCAAGACAACAGTCAACAAGATTTGTGTCTTCAACCGTTGTCAACATCGCTCCCTTCGCACTCTTAACATAGAACGGATACGGCTTGATCGCCCGCACCGGACTAGAAACCCCTCCCGGCAACAGGTTCTTCGCCTCGGCAAACAGCGTCTCGCTGTTGTTCACGCTAGCCACCTCGCAACGTCCTGTGCATAGTAGGTGATGATCAGATCCGCTCCAGCTCGTTTGATACTTGTTAGGGATTCCATCACAATCAATTTTTCATCGATCCATCTGTTTTGTGCTGCTGCCTTGATCATCGAGTACTCACCTGAGACTTGATAAGCAGCGGTGGGTAGACCGAGTTTTTTGATCTGCGCAAGTACGTCTAAGTAAATACTCGCTGGTTTGACCATTAGAATGTCTGCCCCCTCTTTCAGGTCTAGTAGTGACTCACGGAACGCTTCTCGTCCGTTTCCAGGGTTTATTTGGTAAGTAGCTCGATCTCCGAAGGAGACGCCTGAGTATGCAGCCTCACGGAATGGACCGTAAAGTGCGGATGCAAATTTTGTTGAATAGGACATGATTGGAACATACTCGTATCCTGCAGCGTCCAGTGCCTTGCGGATTATCATCACCATGCCGTCTAGCATGCAAGATGGTGCAACTATATCTGCCCCAGCCATCACTTGACTGATGGCGATTTTCTGCATCAGCTCCAGTGATGCATCGTTGTCAAGATCCGGTCCATCGCAGGATTCATGCATGATGCCGCAGTGGCCGTGATCAGTGTACTCACAGGCGCAAAGATCAGTGATAACCACCATCTCTGGAACCGCTGCCTTGATGGCGCGCGTTGCTTCCTGGACAATGCCATCAGTGGCAAAAGCTGCGCTTGCAACAGCATCTTTGGTTTTTGGGATGCCAAAGAGGAATACTGCTCTGATGCCATCTGCGTCAAGGTCTTTTGCAATATCTGCGGCAGCAGACAACGGCCAACGAAACTGACCTGGCATGGATGTGATGGGGATTTTTTGCTTTGCCCCTTCCACAAAGAACAGGGGCATGATGAGATCATTGAGCGTCACTTGGGTCTCAGTAAACAGAGGACGCAGGCTCTGTCTTCTCAACCGTCTTAATCGTGTTTGAGGAAACATACTCGTTCACCATGGGTAATTGCATCAATTAGTTTCCGGGCTGTTGTGACGTTGGCACATTCGATGTTCGCCCGAATTGAAAGTGTAGCGTCTGCGAGGAGTTTTTTGGTTAGCACGCGGGTCAAATCATCAATTACGGCAAATGTTTGAGGATTGGAACAGTCCAGCTTTTCAAGTGTTTTGTCGCGTTCTCGCACACGGATTGATTCTGCCCAAGTATAAAGTTCTGCGATCAGTTCATCTGCGGCGGTACGATTGTAGTGTCTGACAAATTTGAGTAGGTATTGTTCGATTAGTTCATCTGCATGGGTGATTTCGTTTTCGCGGCGTTTCATGTTCTCCTTCGCTAGGGTACGTAAGTCGTCGATGGTGAAGAGATGAACGCCCGGAATTTTTCTGCAAGCGTTTTCGGTGTCACGGGGCTGGGCAATGTCGATGAGGATCAGTTTTCGTGGTTCGGGATCGAGTGGCCAGAATCGTTCGTTCATGGTGATGGTAAGCAATTTTTCTGTGATGATAGTGTGCGGGGCTGAGGTGCAGGAAATAACGACGTCGGATAAGGAGATGCAGTGGTAGAGCTGATCCATTCGCATGGCCCGACCGCCGATCTCCTGGGCAAGTTCGACGGCATGGTTGTAGGTGCGATTGGTGACATATATCGCCCGAAGATTCTTTTTTGCGAGTGCCTGGGTGACAAGCATTCCCATTTCACCGCCACCAACGACGAGAATGTTGCGGTTGTCAAGGCTGCCGAGAAGTTCCTCGGCAAGTTGGACGGCGATTGAGCCGATGGAGATTGCACCTCGATTGATCTGTGTTGCAGTGCGGATGCCAACTCCTGCATGGATTGCGGTGTTGATGCAGATGTCGATGATAGAGTCTGCTGCGTGACATTTGTTTGCGATTAGGAGGGCGCGTTTGAGTTGGCCGAGAATCTGATCTTCTCCAACGATCATTGATTTTGTTCCTGCAGCAAGTGCAAGGAGGTGACGCAGGGCGTCACCTCCTTCGTAGATGGTAAATCCAGTACGTCCGATGCTGTGGAGGTAGTTTGAGAGCGCAGCCCCTGTGTCGTGTACCAGAATTTCGACACGATTGCAAGTCTGTAAGAGGAGGGCGCCCTTGAAGTGTTCCTTGGCGTTGGTAAGAAATGATACTTCATCTTCGAACTGATATTCGGCAAGTTGAGTCTGATCGAGAATGGTGTGATCAATTCCGGCGATTGTGATTGGTGTGAGAAGCTCAGTGTCCTGCATCAGAGATATCCTGCGATGAGATCGTCTGCATTCATGTTTTCACGACATCTTTGTCTGATTTTTTCGTCGTGAAGAATGGCGTAGAGTACTTCTGCGCGTTTTTTCTGTTCGGGAATGGTGTCCTTAAGCTGTTTGCGAAGAGTGGTGAGCATTCGTATCATGTTATCAAGATCGCGATATCGTTCTTCAAGATCTTCACGGATAAACCGCGGAATGGTGGGGACAAGGCCTGATGTGGAGATGGCAATGGTGTACTCGTTTCCTCGGACGGTTGAGGGTATAAGAAAATTTGCATCGTTACTGGTTGCACTGTTGTACCATTTGCCGGCGATTTTTGCGAGATGAACAATGCGTTCATTCTGTTTAGTGTCGGAAAGTGCGGCGATAACAATGTCGTGTTTTTCGATGAGGGATGCAAGGTCGTTATCCTCGAGATCTGTGACATCCATCTGTTTGATGTTAATTTGGGGAATTGCAAATATATCTGGAGGGATGCTACGAGAGACAATAGTCATCCTGCATCTGGTAAAATGCCGAGCTTTGCGAATGCCAACCGCTCCTGCACCAAAGATGAGGATGTGTTTTGCGGAGAGATCAAGCATCAGCGGAATCATTGGTATTCATGTGGGTTTGCGTGTTACTTTAAGGTACTGTATTTCATACTGATGTAGTTGGCAAAAATCGTGTGATGCCATAATATTATTTATCTAATCGTTTTTGTTCATACGATAATATATGTTGATTATTTTTTAGATAAATAATTATATTTTTATTAAAATTGTTATCTCTAGTATTTTAATTAAATATATATATTATTTCATAGATTATTTTGAGTGATTCTACTTTCGCTATATCTGAGAAATAGAATCTCAAGTGTCACAAATTTCGTTTTGAATTGTTTGTACGTGCATGTTTCAAACCATTTCTTCATTTTCCAGTTGTTTGCGAATGTTTTATTCTGGTGAGTATGTGGGTGTTTTTCCCCTCTCGACAAAATTTTTCAAATGTATGTTTTGTATTTCTCTTATAATCGCTGATACTTGCATTGAACTGAATTCCGTGCTCGATTGTTGTCTCTCGAATTTGTGTGATATGTTCGTGTTTTCGCAGAATTTTTGCATGAGTTGTATTGAAAATTCTGTTATTGGTTCTGTTATTGCGTGGGATAATTTTTCATGTGAGAATCATGCGATCTACGTAATCCAAAACAACGAAAGCCTGTTTCCCATTGTGTCTTTCTTGATGCTAGGGTCGTATGGACAGTGGAATGGCTTTCGTTACATTGGCAATAAATTCTGATAAAATAGGAATTGAGATTTTTTCGAGGCTTATATTCAGTTAAATTATTCTCTAGGTGAAGATGACGGATCGCATGTTTTCCAATCACTCTCTCTGGGTTTTACGTTTTTCTGATATAATCAAAAAACAAAGTTCTGGAAAAAGGATAATTGGTAAGTGATTGAACAACAGAAAAATGCCAATTAGTCAATAACATATTTCATTTTGGTTTCGAGTCACGTGATATGGCTGGTGAGAATGGTACAAAAAATTAAAAATTGTGATGGCACAAAAAGTGATTTATTCCTCGATAACTGTAGACGTGGACGTAGCAACAGCCGATTC
Source organism: Methanocalculaceae archaeon (assembly GCA_031255895.1). GTDB lineage: Archaea > Halobacteriota > Methanomicrobia > Methanomicrobiales > Methanocorpusculaceae > Methanocorpusculum. Next base: position 4,344 of record JAIRRQ010000037.1, on the reverse strand, counting down.
GTACAAATTGGCAAAAAATCTTGCTTCCCAGATGGCTAGAAGCGGTGCAACAACGACTATCAATACCCATCCGATCACTAGAATCAGCAATAGGATGACATAGACAACCAGGAGAACAGCACCGACAACAATAATGTTACCTAGATATCGGAGCCAACCTATCGTTGTGATAACGTTGAACAGTTCCTTCATTTGGAATGCAGCACCAAACCGTTTTTGCTTTGCAAACCGGATTAATGCTACGGTCATTACCATGCAGGTGATCAGTATCACAACATATTCGATAATTGCTGCTACAAGAGCATACACTGCATTGTTCATTGGATAATATTTCAGTAATACGGATATCACAAGATACGGTATAAAGTACACAAATGAGATGATCGTTGCCAATAGACCTTCGAGGAACATACTGCTCCAGGTTCCGAGCTTCAGCTCACCCCCCCGATACACACGCAGAGTAAAACCTGTCCACAAAATACTGAAGATAAGGGAAGTGATCGCACCAACACACAAAAAATTTAGAGAGAATTCACCCATCATTTCGATAAATGGAATATTTGTCAGCATCAAAGTCAAAGATTCCGGAGCAATTGTTTCAACGGATGCGACAGTAAAACCGAAGATCGTCATGGTCATACTGATCATGGTCAGCAGACTTATCGTGATTAGAGTAATCCAGTTGCTGAAGGTATGCAACGCCTTATTTGCATAATCGTACGAATCACGTAAATTCTTTACAATATTAATAACCATGTTTTTAGGCACCTTTTCCTGAGAGTGTAAATGCTATGCTGCGAAAGTATATGAAAATATATACTAGTTGCGTGTGTGCGAGGTAAGAATAAATAAAATTAATGTCGGAAATGCCTGGTTCCGGTGAATACCATGGCAATGTTCAGTTCATCTGCTTTCGCAATGACCTCGGCATCTCGGATCGAACCACCCGGCTGGATCAAAGAGGTTGCTCCGGCAGCCGCCACAACTTCTAGTGTATCTGTGAATGGCAGGAATGCATCCGATGCTACGGCTGTATCCTTCATAGTTCTGCCAAATTCCGCCGCTTTCATCACTGCAATTTTCGCAGAATCCGCGCGATTCATCTGACCGACACCTATACCCACCAGTTCCGTTGCATTCGAGTACACAATTGCATTGCTCCTTGCGTACTTCGCAATCTTCCAGGCAAATTTCATAGCTGCGATCTCCGTTTCAGTCGGTGTGCGTTTGGAGACAACTGTCCATCCATCTTCATAACGGGGCGTTCTCTGCACCAACACCCCACCATTGATAGTCCTCAGCTCATCCGCTGAAACCTCTGGAGGAAGAACCAAAAGACGCATATTTTCCTTTTTCTTCATAATCTCGCGTGCATCATCAGTGAAGGATGGGGCAATCAGTACCTCTACAAATGTGGAACAGATTTCATCTGCAACATCCTTTCCCACTGGACTGTTCATCGCGACGACCGAACCGTAGGCTGAGACGGGATCAACCTCACGTGCCTTAAGATAGGATTCACGTTGAGTCACACCCAGAGCGACCCCACAGGGGTTGTTGTGCTTTACAATGACCGTTCCGGGAGATGACAGCTCGCGACAGAGATTGACGGCTGCATGGACATCCAGATAATTGTTGTAGGACATCTCCTTTCCTTGCAAAGCTGTCTGGCCAGCGATGCCGTGCATTCCGTACACCACAGCCTTTTGATGTGGATTCTCACCGTATCGGAGATGGCGGCCGTTTGCAAACTGCACCGTATATGTTGATGGGAACTCAGAACCGATACAATTGAGATAGTTCGATATTGCCGCATCATATGCAGCAGTTCGCGTAAATGCTTTTGCAGCAAGATTAAGTCTTTGTTCGTAGGTGAACCCCCCGTTGTTGACTGCATCAATCACTATAGGATAGTCGCTTGGGTCCACAATCACGGCAACATCTTTAAAATTTTTTGATGCTGCGCGTATCATTGCTGGACCACCGATATCTACAAATTCGATTAGTTCGTCCAGTTGCAGATTTTTTTCTGACATCTCCTCAAACGGATAGAGATTGACACAGAGAATATCGATACCTTCAATACCATGTTCTTGCATGATAACATCGTCCGTGCCACGACGTCCCAGCAATCCCCCATGCACTTTTGGGTGCAGTGTTTTGACGCGTCCGTCCATCATTTCAGGAAAGTCAGTGTACTCTGAAATGTCCTTAACAGGGATACCTTCCTCGCGAAGAATTTTTGCAGTTCCACCAGAACTGAGGATACCTATGTTTTTTGTTGCCAGGGTTTTGGCAAGATCAATGATACCGGTCTTGTCCCAGACCGACAGGAGTGCGAGATTCATAACACATGTATATGGTTGGGTGATGGTAATTAATGGTTTGTGACTTTTCGTCTTTTTTTCATTTTTGATCGAAATGTGCTTTCTTTAGTCTATGTCGGAAACAAAAGATCTTCGACTATAATCCGTCTCGTAAATCCTTAATTATGTTTCGGAATTCAATTGCCAGCTCAAAATCAAGTGAACTGGCGGCGTTCTTCATCTTTGCCTCAAGTTCTATGATGAGGTTTGGAATCTCCGATTTTGGTAGATGCCTGACATCTTTGATGTCAACTTCCTTTTCCCGCACTGGTTTTCGGATCGTCTTTGGAACAATGCCATGCTTCGCATTGAACGTAATCTGCATCTCACGTCTGCGTGATGTCTCTGATATTGCCGTTTGCATTGATTTAGTGATATTATCTGCATAGAGAACAACGAGCGACTCTGCGTTGCGTGCTGCTCTGCCAATGATTTGAATCAAACTTCGCGAGTCTCGGAGGAAACCTTCCTTATCGGCATCGAGAATACCGATAAATCCAACCTCGGGGATATCAAGACCCTCACGGAGTAGGTTTATACCAACTAACACGTCGAATTTCCCGAGTCGAAGTTGGCGTATCAGCTCGGTACGCTCCAACACTTGAATTTCCGAGTGGAGATACCTCGTTTTGATTCCTTGCCGCGCAAGGTATTCGGTCAACTCTTCAGAGAGTTTTTTGGTTAATGTGGTAACGAGCGCCCGATCTCCGCGTTTAATGACCGCCTGAATCTCTTTGATGATGTCCTCTGTTTGTCCTGCAATTGGTCTGATTTCCACAACCGGATCGACGAGACCGGTTGGTCGGATAATCTGTTCGACGACACCATCCGAGTGGGAAAGTTCGTACTCGCCTGGCGTTGCTGAGACGAAGATGACCTGATGCATATACTTCTCAAACTCATGGTATTTGAGCGGTCGGTTGTCGAAGGCACTCGGGAGTCTGAACCCGTACTCAACGAGCGAAACCTTTCGGGAGTGATCGCCGTTATACATACTGCGTACCTGTGGCAGCGATTGGTGACTTTCATCAATGATCATCAGGAAATCATTGGGAAAGTAGTCCAAAAGACAGAACGGTTTTTCCCCTGCGGCACGATCATCGAAGTGACGGGAGTAGTTTTCAATTCCCTTGCAGGAACCAGTTTCTTCTATCATTTCAAGATCATATTGTGTTCTCTGTTTCAAGCGATTGGCAGCAAAATCATCTAATTTCCCTTCGGCAAGTACTTCGTTAAGCTCGGTACGGATCAAGGCAAGACTTCGTTGTGTCTCTGATTCGGGGGTGACGAAATGACGGGCAGGATACACATAGAAGTACTCCAGCCGCTCTTTTTCTTTACCAGTGTTTTTATCAATCTCTGCAATGCGGTCGATTTCGTCACCGAACATCTCAATTCTGATGATGTCATTGAAATATCCTGGAACAATGTCGATGTTATCTCCATTGACACGAAATCGTCCGGGCATCAGTTCGAGATCGTTCCTTCTAAAGAGGATGGCAAGCAGCTTTTCCATGATTTTTCGACGGGAGATCTGTTGGCCTTTATAGAGTTCAAATCCGAGATTACGGAAATTTTTTGGGTTTCCAAGACCATATATACAGGAAACTGAGGATACAACGATCGTGTCGCGATGGGAAAGAAGCGAAGCTGTTGTTGCAAGCCGCATCATCTCGATCTTTGGATTTATCTGGGCATCTTTCTCGATGTACTGATCCTTTTTGGCGATGTAGGATTCTGGTTGATAATAGTCGTAATATGAAATGAAGTATTCCACGTGATTTTTCGGAAAAAATTCCTTGAACTCGTTGTAGAGTTGGGCGGCGAGAGTTTTATTATGGGCAAGGACGAGTGTCGGTTTCTGGGTGTTTTGAATGACATTTGCAATCGTAAAGGTCTTACCCGATCCGGTGACGCCTAAGAGTGTCTGATACTGTTTGCCGTTTTTGATTCCTGCTGTCAATTCGATAATTGCATC
>JAIRRQ010000025.1 GCA_031255895.1 Methanocalculaceae archaeon | reverse complement strand
GTGTATGTGGCTCAACCACCGTTGTTTCGAATTGCCAAAGGCAAGCAAGAACGTTATGTCTATCTCGAGGAGGATATGCGTGCTGCTGTTGCCGAGTTTGGTGACAAAGGAGTTGCTGTTCAGCGATACAAAGGTCTCGGTGAAATGAACGCAAGTCAGCTTTGGGATACCACGATGAACCCAGAGAATCGGATCTTAAAACAGGTAAGAATCGAAGATGCAAGCTATGCAAACGAAATATTTGAAAAACTCATGGGCGACGATGTGGTGCCAAGAAAGGATTTCATCAAGCGTCATGCAGGGGAGGTGAAAAATCTTGACATCTGAGGAACAGACACCAATCGTAGAAAAAATCACTCATCGCGTTGAACCGGTGAATATTGAGGATGAGATGAAGAACTGTTTTATCGATTACGCGATGTCGGTTATCATCGGTCGTGCGATTCCTGATGTGCGTGATGGTCTCAAACCCGTTCATCGTCGCATTCTATATGCAATGTTCCACGACGAAAACAACACGAGTGATAAAGCTTATAAGAAATCTGCAAAAGCGGTGGCAGCTACCATGGGTAATTATCATCCTCACGGTGATGCGGCAATTTACGACACACTCGTCAAAATGGCGCAGTCATTTTCATACCGATATCCGTTGGTGGATGGTCAGGGTAACTTCGGTTCGATTGATGGCGATTCTGCAGCAGCATACCGTTATACTGAAACACGTCTAACAAAAGCTGCGGAATCTCTTTTAGAGGACATCGATAAGGATACTGTTGATTTTATTCCGAATTTTGACGAATCTTCTCAGGAACCGGATGTTTTGCCGAGCATGATTCCCAATCTTCTTGTGAACGGAACGACAGGTATTGCAGTTGGTATGGCGACGAGTATGATGCCGCACAACCTTGGAGAGGTCTGCGATCTGGTTGCCGCGTTTATTGATAAACCGGATATGTCTATTGAGGATATGATGAAAATTCTCCCTGCGCCCGATTTCCCAACTGGTGGCATCATCATGGGTACCGATTTGGTGCGCAATGCGTATATGACAGGTCAAGGAAAAATTATTGTCCGTGGCGTTGTAGATGTTGAGGAACGGAGGAAGAATTACAAACAGATTGTGATTACTGAGATTCCATATCAGACGAATAAGGCGGGGATGGTCGAAAAAATTGCCGATCTCGTGAGGAACAAACTGATTGAAGGCATCAGCGATCTACGTGACGAGTCTGATAAGGATGGTATCCGTGTGGTCATCGAGCTGAAACAGGGTGTGCAGGATAATGTGATTTTAAACCAACTCTACAAACACACACCACTGGAGAGTTCGTTCAGTATCACTAATCTTGCGATCGTTGAGAAAAAACCGATGATTCTGTCACTTGCCGAGATTCTCCATCATTTCATTGTTCATCGAATGTCGGTTGTCCGCAGACGTTCGGTGTTTGATCTACGGAAAGCTGAGGAGCGCAAACATATTTTTGATGGTCTTTTGAAGGCACTTGACACGATTGACGAGGTCATCGCAACGATCCGAGAATCACCTGAGGTTATGGCAGCTCAGATTGCACTCGTCGGAAAGTTTGGATTTTCTGAATTGCAAGCCGATGCAATCCTGAAAATGCAACTGAAACGACTCGCTGCTCTGGAACGGCAGAAGATTATTGATGACAAAAATGAATTTCAAATGATCATCAACAAACTAAAATGGATTTTAGCTTCTGATGAAAACATTCTTTCGATCGTAAAAAATGAGACGGCAGATATTCGTGCGAAGTATGCGGACGAGCGAAAATCAAAAATCGACTACTCTGCAAATATGGTGATGAGTATCCTCGATTTTATCGAGGATAAACAGGTTTTGGTGATGTTGACATCGCAAAACTATGTCAAACGGATGCCACTTGATACGTGTCGCCAACAACGTCGTGGTGGTCGCGGGGTGGTTGGTATGACGACGAAGGATGAGGACTCGGTGGATAAAGTGTTCCTTGCAAGTACTCATGATTATCTGCTGTGCTTTACGAATCGTGGACGCGTTTACTGGCTGCGAGTACATGAGATTCCGGAAGGTTCGCGCCAGAGCAAGGGAAAGGTGATCGTGAACTTGCTGAATCTGATAGATGAGGAGGTCACGACAGTTATTCCGTTGAAAAATTTTGAGTCTGACAAGTATCTGTTCTTTGCGACAAAGATGGGCAAGGTTGGTAAGATGCCAGAGGGGTTGTTTTCGCGTCCGCGATCCGGTGGTTTAATTGCGATGACGATCCTCCAGGGGGATGAACTCGTAGACGTGATGGTAACAAACGGATCGTGTGACGTGGTTCTAACGACGTGGCTAGGTCAGAGTCTTCGATTCTGTGAGAATGAGGTCAGACCGACTGGACGCGGTGTGCAGGGTGTAAAGGGTATCACACTGCGTCGCGGTGATGCAGTGCGCGCATTAACGTTGGTAGAAAAGGATCATCTTCTAACGATTACTGGGGGTGGGTATGGAAAACGAACGACATTTGACGAATTTCGCGATAAAGGGCGCGGTACGATGGGAGTCCGTAATATTGTGACGAATCTCGATCGTGGTGGTGTGGTGGCGTCGATTGCGATCGGTGCTGAAGAGGAGATTGTGATTACCACCGCAGGTGGTGTGGTGATGCGTACACGGGCGTGCGACATTTCGATCCAGAAGCGGAATACACAGGGTGTTCGCATCATCCGAGTTGATGACGGTGATAAAGTCACGAGTGTTGCGGTTGTTCCAGCTGACGAAGGAGATGATGAATCTTTCGAATATCCTGTACAATAGATCAACACCTAGTGGAGCTCGTTTGTAGGTGGTGAAGAATAATTCCCTGTTAACATCCTATTTTATATTTATGAAGGATTTATTTGTTATTTTGTGATTTAAGTAACTCCCTGGAAATGTTCATAGTACTTTGTGTTACGCTTCAAAATGAAAATCAGATCGCATTTTATTTTCATACCAAAACACTGAATGCACCATCTACGTATGTGAGATCTCTTACAAGATCGAAAATTTCGCGAAATTTTACTTGGAATAACTACAAAACTCCAAAAATTTGTATTTTTGTGTGCTCAGTGATTATTTCAAATACAGCTATGTTAAATGACAACCCTCCTCCATTTTCCCCAAACCAAACCTTTTCATAGTATTAACATGGGAAAAAATATTATACTGTATCACGCCGGAACATCATAATATTTGATGAATATATCCGCGTTTTTCGATGACTTTATCCCCAATGCGTACTCCCTCTTTTTCGACAACATCCCCGATGATCGATATAGGGGTGTCCACCATCACAATTTTTTCCCGTGGGATTGTAAACAACAGACCGTAATCACCGCCGCCGTACAGGAAATATTTCTCTGCGTTGATGATTGGGAGCAGTGGTAGATGATTTTCCCACAGTACAAATCCGACATTTGATGCGTCTCCCATGTCGTAAAGCGAGATTGCAAGACCGTCGGAAACATCCATCATAGCGGTTGCTCCGGAGCGTGCGATCTTCTGTCCGATGAAGACCTGTGGTTTTGGCATAACTAGATTTTCCCAATATTTGCTGTATCCGTCAAATCCTGCTTGTGCAGCTCCAGGGCTTCCAGTTATGCAGACAAGATCTCCTGGTTTTGCTCCGGAGCGTGTGCAATGAAATTCTTTTTCCACGATACCAAATGCGGTTGTTACGATCGTCAGCTCTGCGTGACTGTCGATATCGCCTCCGGCAATTTTAGCATTACTGGTTTTTGCACAGGTGACAGCCCCTTCCATTATTGGTTTCAATCGATC
>JAIRRQ010000120.1 GCA_031255895.1 Methanocalculaceae archaeon | reverse complement strand
CAAGTGCTTCTGTAAAATCTTCGGAGCTTATCATAGTCCGTCGCTTACGAATAGCGTACATTCCTGCCTCCACACAGATCGCCATGAGTTCAGAACCATTCATTCCATCAGTATCCTTTGCAATCTCCGCAAGAGAGACAGTCTTTCTGAGATTCATCTTTCTCGTGTGAATCGCGAGAATCGTCTTTCGTCCAACCTCATCCGGCAATGGAAACTCGATGATGCGATCAAATCGTCCAGGACGGAGTAGCGCTCTATCAAGAATATCGAGACGATTTGTTGCACCGATGATCCTCACGTCACCACGGTTGTCGAATCCATCCAATTCAGCAAGTAACTGCATGAGCGTTCTGCCGATCTCATGATCACCGGGAGAGTGACTGTCATTTCCGCGTACCGCACCGATAGCATCGATCTCATCGATGAAGATAATTGTCGGTGAACGTTCCCGAGCCATCCTGAACAACTCGCGCACCAACCGTGCCCCCTCACCAATGTACTTCTGGACGAGTTCTGATCCGATCACGTGAATAAAGGACGCCTTGGTGTGGTGTGCAACTGCCTTCGCAAGAAGCGTTTTACCAGTACCAGGTGGGCCAAACATAAGAACCCCTCTGGGAGGAACAATACCAACCTTCTCAAATAATTGTGGAGATTTCAATGGCAGTTCCACCGATTCACGTAGCTGCTGCTTTTGCTCCTCAAGACCACCAACATCATCGTAGGTGACGGTCGGGATGTCTATGACTACCATTGCGGATACCTGACTGTCGTACTTCGATGGCAAGAGATCCACGATACTGAAAGATTGTAGGTGCATGGCACAGAGTGTGCCAGGGATGATATCTTTTGGATCCAGATGCTCACCGACCCGAGAGAGGAACTGAGGGCCAGTGGTACTTCGAACCACCACACGCGTTTCGTCAATAATCGATTCAATCGTTCCGAGGACAAGCGGAGGACTGCGGTAGTCATCGAGCTCATCGTGCAGCTTCTTTATTTCGCGCTTGTACTGATCACGCTGTGATTCTGCTGCCGCGTTTTGGAGACGGAGTTGTCGTACCAGCTCACGAAGTTCGAAATTTCTGCTCTCGAGAGCAATTATTGTTTTTCGCAGAGAGGCAAGTTCATTTTCCTTTTGGTACGAATTTTGTTCCCTGATTGTATCGATAGAATTTTGTTCTCCGGCTATTGAAGAGACGAAATCTGGTATCTCTGACATGGCAATTTACGGGTATATCAGTGTATACGACTAAAAATAACTTCCCATATGGGTGGCCTATTTTTGCTGTTCCAGAAAATATTTTCTCAAAAAATATTGGTATCCAAATTGTTAATGTGGTAGAAATGAAAAATATAGTACGGCGAATTTATCATGCAAACAGAATATTGTGAGCTATGTGGTGTACCTCTCATCAAAAAGGGAAAGTTGGTGCAGATCGAAGGTGCCAAACCAATGAAGGTTTGCGATAAGTGTGCCAAACTCGGCACAGAGGTTCAGGCCCCTCGACCGAAATCTGCAGGATTTAGCAAATCGACAATTGTACGCAAAGGATTCGCACAACCAATCTCAGTCTCTGCACCACGCAAGCGAGATATGTTTGATTATATGGAAGGCGACATCGTTGAGGATTTTCCGAAACGTATTGCGACAGCACGTCGGGAAAAGGGTTTTTCCCAAAAGGATCTTGCCTTTGTTCTGAAAATGCAGGAAGGAGATATTAAGAAGTTGGAACGCGGTGAGCGTGAGCCAACCGAGACTGAGCGCAAGAAGCTGGAAACAGAGCTTGGTATTAAGCTTCTGGATATTGACAACAATTCCGATTCGCTTCAACAGAACGACATGGCGACAACAACGCTTGGTGATGTTCTGCAGGCAAAACGAAAGTAAGCGGTACGTTCGACCATGGTATCCCCACTTATCCTTGTTAATTTCAAGTCGTATCGAGAAGGAACAGGCGATAACGCAAACCGGATAGGATCTGCAGCAGAGATCGTTATGCAAGAATCGGGTGTAACCATCGGCATTGCCCCACAATTTACCGAACTGCACTCATTTTGCAAACATTATGAAATACCAGTGTATGCACAGCACATCGATCCGGTTGAAGGTGCGTTCACTGGATACGTTCCAGCATTTACCATCCAGACAGCAGGCTGCACAGGTACACTAATCAACCATTCAGAGCACAGACTCTCGATTGCGGACATTGAAGCGACGATTGCTGTGGCAAAATTCCATCACCTGGAGTCAGTGGTTTGTACAAATAATGTGGCGGTGTCTGCTGCTGCAGCTTCGTTTGATTCTACCTATATCGCGATTGAACCTCCGGAACTTATCAATTCCCACATCTCTGTTGCAAAGGCAGATCCTGATATTATTGAAGGAACGGTTGATGCAGTGCATAAAATCAATCCAGGTGTAAAAGTGCTGTGTGGCGCGGGGATTCAATCTGGAGAGTGTGTAAAAACTGCGCTCTCTCTTGGCGCCGATGGCGTTCTTCTTGCGTCAAGTGTGGTGACAGCAAAAGATCCCAAGGCTGTTTTGCGAGAACTCGTGTCTCTACTCTGAATACTTTTTCTTTTTTTGAAACATGAGCATAGACAATGATCTGCGTGGTTTTCAAACGAAACTACCACCATTCTCTATGACACCACACGGCGCAATGCAATAAAATGATTTGAGGAGTCATCTGGAGATGTTAGATTGGAGTTTTTATCTGTGATGTTGCTCCAGAAATTAAGTACAAAAACTCGTGAACAGTAGAAATAACAATGATATTGAGAACCGACTCACTTCCTGTTTCCAAAAAATATCGGTGAAAAATTCGTAATATCATCTCCTGCATGCAGCATACACATACACAAATATCAACCCACACTAACATTACTACCACTGATGTTAGGAATGTTTGAACTCAGCCCCCCATTTTCCCCGCGAGGATCGCAACCGGATGCAATTATCGAATTGACAGCAGGAATCAAAAACGGCAAACAGTATCAGACACTCTTAGGCGTCACCGGATCGGGTAAGACCTTTACGATTGCAAATGTCATTCAAAACACCCAGAA
>JAIRRQ010000108.1 GCA_031255895.1 Methanocalculaceae archaeon | reverse complement strand
TATTAAACACTCTCACATGAGTCTCAAAGACTTTATCGGAGAAAAACGAGATGTCCTTATGACAAAGAGACCGCTTGAAATTTTAGATCAGGTCCTTAATCGCCAATCGGTGATTATTTCACTGAAAGGAGGGAGGGAGATCCGTGGGGTTCTCCAGGGCTATGACGTTCACATGAACCTGGTTCTTGACAAGGCTGAGGAGGAAGGAGAGAACGGTATCGTTCAACTCGGCACGTTGATCGTCCGCGGCGATAATGTCATCTACATCTCTCCATCCTCTCCATCCTCTCCATCTGTAGAATAAATGAGGTGAAGTAACAGTGACAAAAGGCACACCATCAATGGGTCTGCGCAACAAGCATACCCACATCGTCTGCCGCCGCTGTGGAAAACAGTCATTCCACGCTCGACACGGTGTTTGTTCGTCATGCGGTTTTGGCAAGAGTTCCAAAATCCGCGGATATAAATGGACGAAAAAAGCAGCAGACAACTAAAAAGGCTGTTTGCATGAGTGGTATTGCCGGCATCGTTGATTCTCGCGGTGTCGCCTACCCCCTATATTACGCCCTGCACGCCCTCCAACACAGGGGACAAGAAGCGGCAGGAATATCTACATTTCACGAAAAGACTTTTTTAACCCACAAGGGCCCAGGTCAGCTTGCTGAAGTTTTTAATGAACAGATTTTATCCAAACTCCTCGGAACAGTTGGCATCGGACAGGTGCTCTACACGCAGAAGATGCATCGCAATAAAACGGAAAACATTCAACCGCTAAAATTCTCGTTTTATGGTCATGAACTTTCCATTGCGGTAAGCGTTGCATTAGTGCAGAACAACCACAAATCTCTTCATGCAGAATATGAAGAAAAAGGGCACATTTTTTCAACGACCACAGATGTAGAATTGATCGCGGCGATGATCGCCCGTGAACTCATATCTGGGGAGGATGCAGAGGATGCATTTGTCAATGTAATTCAACGATTGATAGGAGCGTACGCGGGTGTCGCAATCCTGGACGGAGTACTATATGCGTTCCGTGATCCGCTGGGAATAAAACCGTTGTGCCTTGGAAAACTCGATACCGGCTATATTGTGGCCTCAGAAAGTGTAGCAATAGATACACTATCGGGAACATTCCTCCACGACATCGTACCTGGCAAACTAGTTATCATCACAGAAGAGGGTGTGTCTAACAACCAGATACTGACCGCAGATCACAAGGCACACTGTGTATTTGAGTATATCTACACTGCACGACCAGACTCGGTCATCGACGGAGTATTGGTATATGACGCACGCAGGAAAATAGGAGAACAGCTGGCAAAACATCCGATTAAGGCAGATCTTGTTTCACCGGTGCCAGACTCAGGTACGGCATTTGCGATTGGTTTCACAAACGCATCTGGCATTCCGTACATGGAGGGACTCCTGAAAAATAGGTATGTCGGCAGAACCTTCATCATGCCAGCCCAAAATTTGCGAGAAAATGCGGTGCGAATGAAACTCAATCCGGTACGTCACCACATCAATGGAAAGTCTGTTGTTCTTGTAGACGACAGCATCGTCCGCGGCACGACCTCACTCCATATTGTGGATATGATGCGCGAGTTTGGTGCTGTCGAGGTACACATGCGCATTGGCTCAACCCCAATTGTTTCACCATGTTATTTCGGCGTGGATCTGCCAACACGAGAAGAATTAATCGCAAACAACAGATCGATTGAGGAGATCTGCAAGATGATCCATGCAACAAGTCTCGAGTACATCTCGATCGACGATCTGGTGGAATCGATAGGTATCCCCCGCGAAGAGTTATGCATGTCCTGTTCCTGTGGCGACTATCCATTAGAGATCACAACCGAATCATGTTGTGCGTGCCGTAAAACGACTCCCACAAAAAAAAACTAAACTAAGCGGCATATATCTGTTGAAAACATTTTTTCGAGATATATGATCATTGTGACATGAATGAAGATGATCCATTTCTTTGCCACGAGGGAGATTACAGAATATCTTGAAAATATCAGGAAATAGTCCCATCTCCCAGCAAAATAAAAAAACACAGGCATTTTTCTACCTATCCGTCTGATTTTCGAGAGGACACTTGAGTTTGACACTATGATCACCAAGATTGCTATCTGCAGATTAAGCGAGACGAATCTGACAGCAAAGTTTTGCCAATTGACCAAAAATACACATTCATCAACCATCTATCGCTACTGGTTTCATTGATAATTCATCCTTACAAACCGATCATTGGCGAATGGATGATGAAGTATATGCCGGTTTACTTCATTGATAAAACAAATACGATTGCAATGGACTGGTTTTTCGGATGATTCATTACACCTCCGCGTGAACTGATTCTCGGAACGCAAATCGTCGTAATATTTACATGTGTTGGGTACCATTCGGTGTGAAAAAGGAATTAAAATGGAAAAATAAAATTTTGATTCAAATGTCAATTCTGATAATAATAAGATTTACGATTACTGTTATTCACATCAAAGAAGAGAGATGAACCGTATCAGTAGTACTACATTTCTATCCAGGCTTTTCCAAATTTTTGGCGGAGACAGTAATTACGACAATAAAACAAGTGTTTTACTCGTTTACGTTCGAATTCAACGTGATAACTACCCATGATCCATACTTCACAACGAAGATAGATATAATAAATTTGCACAAATAATTTCAAATTTTCAATAAAAATACCAGATTTTTCGATGAATTTTTGATTATCTTTTCAGTTTTTGTATCCACGGACAACGGAACCCGAGAGGATGGATACAGCCACCAATCTAATATATCAGCTGTTGCTAATGATGATGTTCAGGCGTTGATCATTCCACAAAGTACCTTACTGGACGTGATTGAAAAAAAATTACAGATCTTTTAAAGAACGAATGATTCTCCACAAAAAGCGCGATATCTTGATTAGTGCACAGAACCCCTCTACTTAGTATTATGATAACGGTACTATCCGGTGGAACTGGCACACCGAAACTCATTCGTGGACTTCGCCAAATTCTGCAGGACGATGAAATTACGATAGTAGTCAACACCGCTGAGGATCTCTGGATGTCCGGTCTGTACGTTTCGCCAGATATTGATACAGTGCAGTATCTTTTTGCCGGACTTCTGAACATGGATAGTTGGTGGGGCATTCGAGGTGATTCGTTCGAGACGTTTCATACAATGGAGAGACTTGGTTACACAGAGCCTCTCCCACTTGGAGATCGAGATCGAGCAACCAACATTGTTCGCGCTGAATTTTTGCGGCAGGGTATGACACTTACAAAAGCAACAGAAAAAATTACAAAGGCTTACGGGATACAAGCCACAATTTTACCGATGTCCGACCAGGAAGTTGCAACTTATGTTGAACTCGATGGAGGTATTTTGATGCATTATCAGGAATATTGGGTAAATCGTCGTGGCAATGTGTCAATCACAGGGGTCATCCGGAGGACGAGGGATAACTCACAGCTCGCAGCAACTTCCGAGGTGATCACAGCAATTAAGGAGAGTGACGGTGTGATTATCGGGCCATCAAATCCTGTGACGAGTATCGGCCCCATTCTGGAATGTGCCGGGGTCCGCGAAACATTACAGGAAAAATTCACGATTGCGGTAAGTCCCTTTATTGGTAACCGACCAATCAGCGGCCCGGCGGCGGCTCTGATGCAGGCATGGGGATATGCACCGACCTCCTACGGAACGTGGGAGGTGTACAAAGACGTTGTCAATATGTTTATTCAGGACACTCGCGACACGGAGATTGAAGTCCCCTGTGCTCACCGACTGGACACGATGATGACGACCGAAAAAAAGGCTGAATCTCTTGCCTGGGATCTGCTCTCTTACTTTCCGTGGAAGTGAATGCACTTGTCGTCTGCTGTCAGGATATGGGAAAGTCAAAGCTCATAAATAGAGTGCAGTTTAATGTTTCCCCTATTCAGATAATTTGATCCTGAGGTGTGTTCTTATGGAAAAATCAAAGACGATGGGTCTCGTCGCCATGATCGTGGTGTTTGTCGCTTTTGCAATACCACTTGTGATCGATCTTGCAGGCGCTTCGCCCGAAAGAGGGGATGCTGCGGCATATGCAGAGATCCTCGGGATTTGGGCGCTGATCCCACCAATTTTGGTACTTCTTCTCGCATTCCTCACACGGAATGTTATTCTCTCACTCTTTCTTGGGGTGCTTTCAGGCGCATGGATGATTGCCTTGCTCAATGGTGATATCTTAGGTGCCATTGGCGGAGCATTTTTCGATTCCACCGAGTACTTCATCGGCACCCTCGCAGATCGCTGGAACGCGGGTATTATTATGCAGGTCCTTGTGATCGGTGCATTGATTGCGTTGATTACCCGGATGGATGGAATGCGCTCGATCGCTAAAATCATTGCAGAACGGGCAAAAGGTCCACGTTCTGCACAACTCATAACCTGGATCATGGGATTTGCCATTTTTTTCGACGATTACGCAAACGCGTTGATAGTTGGTCCAATTATGCAACCGGTCTGTGACAAGTTTCGCATTTCCCGTGAAAAACTATCCTATATTGTAGACTCGACATCTGCACCGATTGCAGGCATCTTCGTTATCTCTACCTGGATCGGAACGGAGCTGGTGAACATCAATGAGGGGCTTGCTATCGCCGGTATCACCGGTGTTACTGCGTACAGCATCTTTATTGATACGATTCCGTATCGCTTCTACAATATTCTGGCACTCTTCTTTGTATTTGCTTCTGCGATGCTCCTGCGCGAGTATGGACCCATGTTCACCGCCGAGCTTCGCGCACGCGAAACAGGAGAAACATTTCGTGCCAGTTTCATGGTACGAAAAAATGAAAAGACTCTGTTTGTTGACAAGGAGGAGATCTGCAGAGAGGAACACAGTGTTGTGAAAATATCAAGAGAAACTGCTCCGTCAAACATCTGGAATGCCGTCATTCCAGTTGGGGTCTTGATCGTTTCGTCTCTGATTCTGTTCTTTACAAACGGAGCCGATGCAATCATGGCAGGTAATGGTGTTGGATCAACTACCGCGGAACAGTTCACACAGCTCAGATTTTTTGAGGCCGTACGTGAGGCCTACGGATCTTCTGACGCAAGTATCGTGTTATTCCAGGCGAGTCTGATTGCCTGTGTCGCTGCCCTCCTCATGGGTTTTACCCAGAGAATTTTCACCTTACAAAGCGGTATTGAAACGTTGACACACGGTATGAAATCGATGTTGCACGTGTGTGTTATCCTGATCCTCGCCTGGTCAATCGGTTCGATCATTGGCGATCTCGGAACTGCGCACTACCTCGTTGGTGTTCTCTCGGACACACTGCCAATATGGATCATACCTGCATTCATCTTCATTATCGCCGGGATTGTCTCATTTGCAACGGGAACTGCCTATGGCACGATGGCAGTTCTCCTGCCACTTGTTATTCCACTCTCCGCGGCAATTTCAGGATATTCTTCTGGAATTCCGGACTCAGTAACATATTCGTTTATCACCGTCAGTTCGTCAGGTGTCCTGACCGGAGCAATTTTTGGAGATCATTGCTCACCAATTTCAGATACGACTATTCTCTCTGCGATGGGGGCAGGTTGTGATCTGATTGATCATGTGGATACGCAGATATGGTACGCCTTTACGATTGCTGCGGTTGTTATTATCGGTTACCTGTTAGTTGGTTTCGGCTTCAGTGCATGGATCACACTACTAATTACAATGATAATTCTTATAGGTGTTCTG
>JAIRRQ010000081.1 GCA_031255895.1 Methanocalculaceae archaeon | reverse complement strand
TCGATGTGTTCGTGGTACACCGGCACTCGCGAAAATCCAGTGTCCCGAAAGTAGGCAATCGCATCCTCAAGCGAGGAATTATCCTCAATTACCGCGACATCCGGACGAGGCGTCATAATCTCTTTTGTGGTGGTGTCATTGAATCGGAGAACGGAATAGATCATCTCCTTTTCTCCTTCTTCGATAGCACCCTCCATCTCACCTACATCGATCCACTCACGGATCTCCTCTTCAGTTACAGCAGGAACATCTGCCGTACCGTTTTTACCAACACACCGGAGCCGATCATACACCCAAAAAAAAGGTGAAAGAGTAACTGTCATATAATAAATAGGAGTTGCAACAAACAGAGCAACTGTTTCTGTTCTACGGGTTGCAAACGTCTTCGGCCCAATTTCGCCAAATATTAATAGGAGCAATGTTACCACACCCGTCGCAATGGCAACTCCAGCATCTCCGAAGACAACAAACGCGATTGCCGTTGCAATCGCGGAAGCTCCGACGCTCGCAACGCTGTTACCAATGAGAGTTGCAATAAGAAAATGATCGGGGTTATTTTTCAGTTTTTCAAGGCGTTTTCCAGCATCCCCTCTCTCTTCAGAGAGAATGCGAACCTTCGCACGGGTGATCCCAACAAGCGCAACCTCGGAAGCAGAAAAAAACGCAGAGAAGATCAACAGGAGCACAAAAATAACAATATTCGAATATTCTATCATATATCTCACGCCGCAGATACGGCAGATCTATTCCGGTGCCCTGAATTCATGATTGTTGTCATTTACAAATCTCTTTCTTTCTTCTTTCTTAATATATAGATTATCGTCATTAAATTGATCGGGTGGCCGAAAATTACGTCGTTTCGATTGCAAATGCAGAGTTTTTTTTGCGTAATCAAAATTCTTCCAAAAATTGCGATCTTCAAATTCAAATGTCACCGATCTCACACCTTTTGTTGAAGTAAAAAAATTTAAACGTTTTTCAGGCATGAACTTCTGCAAAAGTGTGCATAGCAGTTTACCTGTTTCAAAATTTGTGTGGATGTTGACTATTTTGTCTTTGCAGTCATAAAAAACGCAAATGGTGTTTGTCAGTGCTACCCATGCATATGCATAGACTCAGACAAAAGAAAATCACACGTACTTTCAAAATTTCAAAATTTTCGCATTAAATCATGCATGATCGACTAGAAATTCACGATAGGAGACATGTTTTCGATTGCAACGACGGCTCCTATACTGAAGGTACAACTTAGAAATGAGGAACAAATAATCGGTGAAACACACATGATCCAACGATCCGATCAGACATTTCACTGTCCACCGCCTCAGATAAATGATGATCATGCCACCACCAAGTTGAATCAACATCTCAATGATTTGACAGGTATATCGCGATGATCAGATAGATTTCTTTCATCCGAGTACCAACCTATAAAACAATGACAAAGAAGGGGCAGCAGATGCAGCTGACACTCGGTGATACAAAACCAGATGAAGTGACCCAAAATATCATCACACCAGTTCTGAAAAATTCAACGTTTGTAAAAAGTGAGTCACAGATATCGAATGAACCCACAGTCCTGAATGTGTCTGATCTTGTGGAGAGGATACGCGATGCTATTGACACACCCCTCCTTACCAATATCTGCGTGCAAGGTGAAATCATCGGATATCGACCCCATTCTTCAGGACATATGTATTTCTCGCTGTCCGAATCCGAAGACGATGATGACAAGGCAACGATACCCTGCGTCATGTGGAAGTACGCGGCAAAGACGGTAATGTTTCCGGTGATGGATGGTGCTTTGGTTCGAGCAACTGGCTATGTGGACTTTTACCCACCTTACGGAAAGATGCAATTTGTGATTAAAAAGCTCGAATCCATTTTTTTTGGGAGAACAGGACTGTATCTTCAGAAGGAGGAGTGGAAAAAGCAACTGACCGCAGAGGGTGTGATCCCGCGTTCAGAGGGCGTTCGTCGCTTGCTACCGATATTTCCGTCCTGCTTGGGTGTGGTGACATCGCGAACAAGTTCGGTTCTGCAAGACATCTTGAATATTGTCACACGCCGCTATCCACTACCGATTCTACTTGCACACACAACAGTACAAGGCAAAGACGCTCATATCCAAATTACTGCGGCGATCCGATCTTTGCAAGGAAAGGCGGATGTGATCATTGTCGCCCGTGGTGGCGGGAGTTTTGAGGATCTAATCGAGTTTAATCACCCTGATGTGGTACGGACAATTGCAACATCCACCATTCCAATAATCAGCGCAATAGGCCATGAAACAGACACGACACTTGCTGATTATGCAGCTGATTTCCGCGCACCAACACCGTCTGCTGCGGCGGAAATGAGTGTGCCCGATCAATCGACACTTCTATATCAACTTGAGGAGATGCGCAAAACAATCCAAAATATGATTATAGGGAGGTTTGTGGCGGAACGAAATACACTTGCGGATCTCACCGAGCGGATCGAACCATCAAAATTTTTGCGGATGCTGGATCAGATGCACCAGCAGATAGCTGACTTTGCCGAATGGATTACATCCGCTTTCTTTCGGAGAATTTCATCCGAGCGTGAGCAGTGCAGAACACTTGGCAAGATGATTATAAAGTCAACACGAACACGAATTGCAACAGCACAGTTGAAACTTCTTGCCCAGAAAGAAAGCATTCTCAACAAATATCCATATAAACCACTTGAACTCGGCTATGCCATCATTTGGAAAAAAAGAGTAATGGTTCGTTCAACAAAAAATATTAGTACAGGCGACCGTTTAGCCCTCCAATTTTTGGATGGGAAAGCGATCGCAATTGTGGAGAGTATCACTTATGACAGAGATAGCCAAAGTCCAGACGTATGAATTGATGATCTCTGAGTTGAAGGAGATTGCAAAACAGCTTGATGACCCTGAAACACCATTGGAGGAGATGATGCGCTTACATCAGCGCGGTCTTGCGCTGATCCGCAGTTGTGAGGAATTTTTACAAAAGGCGGAACTAACGATTACAGAGATACAGCTCGAAGAATAACGATCATTTCCTCTTCGTTCTGCAACTTTTTAATTAGTCCACGCGGAAATTGATGTGCAGAGTGATCACTGTAAATAGCAATAGTACGAGGACAGAGGAAGTTACTGCGCCTCCAAACGAGGCAAGTTTCATGCGTGAGCGTAATACCAGAGCATCCCTCAGATCGAACTATTACGGTTGTATCGCCACATGAAAGAGTGGTAATGAGGATTGTTCCATCACGAGAGACAGCATCGCGAAATGCGGGAGAGAGATCAGCAGCACTAAGATCGGCATCAACAGCGATGATACAATCTCCACTAGGAGATAAATCAGTTTCTTTGGTAATTTCAAAGGTACTTTTGTGCAATGCCTGAACATTCCTGTGACCACGGCAGTGAATAATTTCAGTGATATCCATTGTTCTTGTTATGATATCATTGTACGGAGATTAATTAATATTAATTTTTTTCTTTTTGTGTTTGATTCACAACACATAGAAAAAATTAAGTATGATATCAATCAAAAATAAGAAGATTTTTCATATTCATCTCAATACGAAGTAATTATTTTTTGGTATAATGCATAAAATTACTACTTGAATAAAATTGCTAGATCATGATATAACAAAAAAGAAAGGATTAAAAAAGGTTCAATGTGATTTCTGTGCATGTGTGAGAATATGATAGATCTCAGGAATAATAATCTCCTCTGTTGCAAGTTTCGCTGCTTTTGGTGATCCTGGAATACAAAAAATCACACAACCATTTATAATTCCTGCAGTCGCACGAGAAAGGATCACTGAACTCCCTACCTGTCCATAACTTTTCATTCGAAACAATTCACCAAATCCATTTATTGTTTTCTGAAATAGCGGAGTGATTGCTTCGATTGTACAATCATCATGCGTAAGACCTGTACCACCATTTATCACAATACAGTTTGCGACGTTTAATGCTTCAAGAACTGCGAATTGTATTTTGAAAATGTCATCCTTAACAATTGTTAGTAATACGATTGGGATGCCTGCTGTGGTAAATGCATCACGTATAATTTTTCCGCTGAGATCTGTTTTTTCTATGCGGGTCGTGGAAACAGTGATAATAGCAAC
>JAIRRQ010000006.1 GCA_031255895.1 Methanocalculaceae archaeon | reverse complement strand
AGCTTGTCAACGTCGATATTGCCGCTTGGAAGTCTGCACGGGCAGTACCGCTTTCCTCGCATCAGTTTGTTGCGGGCAAGTCCCTCAATGATTGAATCAGTAATTGATGTGTTTGGGTTAAGTGTCCAGCCTCTCTGTCGTGCAAGTTTTTCGGAGTCCGCACGAATTTTAGGGATGAGTGCAGCTATTTTTTCAGGGGGAGGAAGAATAGTGATAAAATTTATTTTTCCTCTGGGAGAATATTTGCTTTTGGTTTGGAGACCTTTATGTTTCACTGCCTGCAATTAGATCCAGATATTTTTGGTTTACTTTTTATACGCTCGGCTTTGGATGATCGATAAGAAGCACATCTTCATGATGATCCATCTCATGCAGAGACGTTCTGGTGGCAATTTTTCAGCTAACATTCGACAGTTGCCTAGTCCTCGTCTAGATACTGGATTGCAATTTTTTGGACACTGTATTGGATGCTGGTTTCTCTCTCTTTTTTATGAAAGAAGATGTCATAATGACCCTTGCAAAAAATGCAATAACTATTGATTCAATCAAATCGAAATTGTAGAATGGGAATAATCTGGTGATTAACAGCAAAAATATAGACTAATTGTATCAAATATAATCATAAAATTTCTCATTTTCGCAGTATGTCTATTTTTATCCATTTTTTACGGGAATCTATCACCTGTATTTTGCGTTGTTATATATATCACATCTAGAAGAAGTGCCTCAATACCTATTTGTATGCACGATTTTATTTCTCCTGCACTACTATAATTACACATAGAGGGTATTTTCGTGGGCATGGAAAACAGAGATGCCTGTCATGTGCTCGTCATCGGTTCGGGAGGCGCGGGAATTCGCGCCGCGATCGAAGCATCAACAGTGGGTGAGACGATAATCGTATCGAAGACTATCACTGGTAAGGGTGGTTGTACGGTCATGGCGGAGGGGGGATACAATGCTGTTCTGACATCTGAAGATTCCGTTGCAGCGCATTATGAGGACACGATAAAAGGAGGAGCCTTCCTTAATGATCCTGCACTTGTCGAGATTCTTGCCCGTGAAGCCCCCGATCGCATTCGCGATCTGTTTGCATGGGGGGCAGTGTTCGATCTCACCTGCGAAGACAAGTTTGCTCAGCGTTCATTCGGAGGTCAACAAATTCCTCGTACCTGCTATGCTGGAGATCACACAGGTCACGAGATAGTGATGACACTTCTTGAAAAACTCCGTGGTTCTCCTGTTGAGATTCGTGACGAACTCACTGTCGTCGATCTTCTGAAGGACAGAAATGTAGTTTTTGGTGCAATCGTTTGCAACAGAGAGGGGGAATTAGGTACTATAACCGCCGACGCAGTGGTACTGGCAACTGGTGGTGCAGGTCAGATTTATGACATGACAACCAATTCCACTGCAGGAACCGGCGATGGATATGCTCTCGGATATCGTGCGGGTGCCGAACTTATAGATATGGAGCAGGTGCAGTTCCATCCGACTGGTGTGGTGTATCCTTATGATACTCGAGGTCGTCTGATCACCGAGGCAATGCGTGGTGAGGGTGGCATTCTCTTGAATACAAAAGGTGAACGATTCATGGAAAAATATGATCCTTCCCGGATGGAACTTTCTACCCGTGATGTGATTGCACGTTCGATCGCCACCGAAATTCTTGAAGGTCGCGGTACAGAACACGGTGGTGTGTGGCTAGATGTAACTCATTTGCCAAAGGAGCAGATCGAAATCCGCCTCCCTCTAATGTTGAGGCAATTTCTCCAGTTTGGCATCGACATTCGCACCCAACCGATGGAAGTCACTCCGACTGCCCATCACTTCATGGGTGGTTTGCGGATCACGCTTGAAACGCAAACAACGCTCTCACATCTTTTTGCTGCAGGGGAAGTGACAGGCGGCGTACACGGAGGCAACCGTCTTGGTGGTAATGCGCTTGCGGATACTCAGGTGTTTGGGTTCCGTGCCGGTCGGGCAGCTGCCGCGGTGGAATCTGTTGCAAAACGAAAAATGGATACAGTTCAGATAGATGCAACTGAAGAAAAAATTTCCCGACTTTATGAAGGACAGGCAACATCTGCAAAGATTCGCCGATTGATGAAGCAGATAATGTGGAACAATGTTGGGATCTACCGCAACGAATTTGATCTGAAGGTTGCCGAACGTGACATTGCAAAACTTCGGGCGATGCCACTAGTTATCTCTTCTCCGCGTGAGATCAGCGACGCGTTCATTACGGAAAATATGTTGCTTGTCGCATCACTCGTGATTGATGGTGCATTGCTCCGTCGTGAATCACGTGGTGCCCATACTCGGATTGATATTAAAGCTTCGTGGACGAATGAAACCTCACCGTTTGGTCACACCTTTTTTTCGAAGACAAGGTCCGGTATTGAGATTTTGGAGGGACGATTGTGATAGTACGCATCTCGCGTTTTGATCCCGATAAAGATGCTGTTCCGCACGTGGAAACCTACGATGTTCATGTCGCAAGTGGTGCGCACGTGTTAAACGTGCTTGACATGGTGCGGGATAAATTTGATCCAACGCTTGGATACCGATGTTGTTGTCGTGCTGGTCAGTGCGGTTCGTGCGCAATTCGCGTCAACGGAAAACCAGTGCTTGCCTGCACGGAAGAAGCACGTGATGGTGATCTGATTGAATCGCTGGAACTCCCCTCTATCCAGGATCTTATCACAGACGTCACGCAGGTGGTGGCACAGATTGCCTGGCTGAATCCGAGGGCTGCTTCCCTTTCCTGTGGTTGTGGCGTGACACACGAAACGATCGAGGAGATTAAACCGCTCCGCGAATGCATCGAATGTTACAGCTGTGTCTCTTCGTGTCCTGCATACGCGGTTTCTGAGTATGCTGTACCCACGGTCATGCGACAGGAACAGCGACTGAACCTCGATCCTCGGGATGTTGACGATCGCATCGGGGAAGCGATTGCCAGAGGTCTTTTTGCCTGCACGAGTTGTCATAAATGTGTGGAAGTTTGTCCGAAGAAAATCGACATCCCACGTAAGGCAGTGGAAAAACTCAGAATCGAAGCGGCAAAACGAGGCTTGTCTCTTCCGGCGCACATGGAACTTGCCAGACTTGTCGAAGAAACTGGTCGTTCAATCGAGAGAAAAAGTACTTCTTTCCTCGAATACGTACCTGATGTCATCGAACCGGAAGGTGAGGTCCGGGCAACAATAGGGTTTTTTGTAGGCTGCATGTTCAATGGAAGGGTGAATCAATCGGCGCTTGATGCGATAGAGGTGTTCCGCAAAAACGGTATCAGAGTGCTGATTCCAAAGGATCAAGTTTGCTGCGGATCTCCACTGATCCGAACTGGTCTTTCAAATTTTGTGCCTGAATTAATGCAACGCAACATTGCTGCGTTTGTGAATGCGGGTGTCGATACTGTTTTCACGATGTGTGCTGGATGTGGATCAACGCTGAAAAAAGATTACGACACACCGTTTCGGGTTGCAGACATAACCGAGTATCTCTGCGAGGTTGGATTTGTTCCACCTACGAAGATTGCTGGGACTTATACATATCATGATCCGTGTCATTTACTTCGTGGTCAGGGTATTTCAAAACAACCACGTGAATTACTACGGAGCTTCGTCGAGAAATTTGTCGACATGCCGGCACACTGTTGTGGTGCTGGTGGTGGTGTGAAATCTGGTTTTCCTGATGAAGCTGCCTCCATTGGTGCTGTTCGTGCTGAGATGGTAGCGGCTACTGGGGCTGATTTTATTGTGACGATCTGCCCGTTCTGTGAATATCATCTGCGTCGAGTGACGGGACTGCCGGTGAAAAATATTGCAACTCTGATGCTCGAAGGGTATTTGAAATGAGTGATTGAATACTGCGGCATCGACGATTTTTCCGTTATACGGACGGGGGAAGATGCACTTTTAGCCCTTACCAGCGTAATGAACGTTTTCTACAATCTGATAGAGGATCAGAAAATATCCATCCGTTTTTCGGACTTGCGCATTGATATCAAGCTGATGTTGATGCAATCGTCAAATTCGAGCTCATTTTTTGTGATGAGATCGGTTTTGTCTAATCAAAAATTTTTTTATGAAAGATACTTTGCTCAGATGCCATTTTTGCGAGTGCTGTTTTTTATAATCTATGTGAATGAAAATATTTTTTCGGTCATTTCACGCGTTATTTCGCTATCATCAGTGAGCATACTTCCACGATCTATTCGATAAACAGATCATGGATATTCACGTGTGATATAAAAATATTTCGTGATCAGTATTGGTGTACGATTTGTCTGATTCAGAATTGTGGGGTGCCTTTACGCGGGGGATATGATGCAACTAGCATCCTCTGGCAACATGGGGTTGGGTATTTCTTTTTCACCCACGATTTTCCAATATCCAGTTGCAATTACGGTAATTTTGTTTCTGCGAGAGATAAATTCCATGCAAGGTGTGATAATCTGAGTTCCCCGATGGAGTTTTCGATCACTAGCTCATCTCCCTCTGCAGATAGAATCATTCCTGCGAACTCGTTTGCGGTGCAGAGTAGGTGTTGTTCTGGGTGTGTGCCGCGATGAATGTCACATCGCATCTCGATTCGTGTTGCGGCTGAGATTACGTAAGAAAGTCTTTTGCTTGCAGGATGATTCTTTCCCAGGGTAATCACTGGCGTGTGGCAGGTTTTTACCATCTCCAAAAGATACAGGGCAGGTGCAATCTCACCACCTTCGAGGGCGGAAACAATGATCAGATCACCTGGATATACTCCCTGCACTAGTTCTTCATCATCGGTTTCGATCATCAGTGGAAATTTTTTCGCAACACGCGCCACAAGCAAAAAAGAAGAATGTCCTCTGAGGATGATCGGATCGTCCCACAAAAATGGGACTCGGATAGTTTTTGGCATTGTTATATCTCGATGACGCTCTCGGACTGACATGATGGGCACATTGGATGTTTTCCAAGACCGATAAAGGTCTGATCACATTCATTGCACCGGTATTTTTTGCCTTTTCCTTTCAGAGGATCGTTGAGGTCAATATCGATTGGCCCACCTGCAGAACACATACCAGAACGTCGACGCGGAAGATAATAAGTGTTACCGCACAATACCAATGTACGGAAGGTTGCGGTACTTCTGATCCCAGTCAAGTCCGTATCCGACAACAAAATCGTCGCCGATGGTAAATCCGATGTAATCTCCTTCAAATGGAACAACTCTGCACTCGTGCTTGTCCAGCAACGAACAGATTGCAAGCGACGCCGGTTTTTTCTCGAGCATTATATTTTTGATGCTGGTGAGTGTTTTGCCAGTGTCGATGACGTCCTCCAAAATGATCACGTGTTTTCCAACTATTATCTCATTCGGTACATCCAGCTTCATGATAATGGTGCCGTTTGAAGATTTTCCTTCATAGCTTGTCATCTGAATATATTCCATGAATACGGGCATGGTTAAGTGTTTAGCAAGTTCGCATGCGAAGAAACAGGCTCCTTTTAGAGTAATGATGAGAATCACTGATTTTTCAGCGTAATCGGAATTAATCTGTTTTGCAAGTTCTTTGATGCGTGCAGTGATCTGTTCCTCCGAGATCAGCATATCGATTGTATCCGCCATAAACTTTGATATATATAGAACGGAACTGTCAATAATCCTGCGGATTGTCTGATAGAAAAAAAGATTTCAAGTAGAAATAGATCTACCGAGTGCTTGTGCTTTCTCGATTGTTTCCGGAAATTGTTCCAGATCATTTGGAGCAAACATTTGGTTTTGCCAAATAAATCCTCCATCCATGCAGTGGAAAAATCCGAATATCGTTTTCAGATATTCATGCATTGGAGTTGCAATCGAAAGCTCTCCTGATCCGCTGGTCAATACTATGGCAATCTTTTTTCCTGTTGGGAGTCTGGACGAAAAATCAGGATTCAGCATCGCATACAAACGATCAATAAAGGTATATGCTTGTGCATTGAGACGGGCAAAATAGATCGGAGCACCGAACACAATCACATCCGCTTTGCGAATTTTCTCATACAGAACAACCATGTCATCTTTCTGGGCGCAGGTGTCGTGTCCACTTTTGCAGAAACCACAGGCGACACAGGGATGAATTTCCAGATCAGACAGACGGATTAGTTCAGTTTCCGATCCTTTTTCTTTCGCACCGGCAAGTACTTGTTCTACCAGTGTCTGACTGTTCGCACCTTTTCGAGGGCTGACTGCAATTCCAATAACGTTCATCAGTATCTTATTTGTGTGTATGAATGATAAATACAATACGATGTATTATGTTATATACTCTGAGAATTAATAGTATTCACATTTATGACCTCCAGGATAAAAACAAAAGATCCAGTTGCTTGTCCAGTGTATCGGGCACAAAAAATTATTAGTGGAAAATGGAAGGTATGTCTCCTATGTCTTTTGAACTACGGAACTAAACGGTTCAGTGATCTCTACCGCAACACCACTGGCATCACACAGGCAATGTTGACAAAACAACTGCGGGAGCTGGAAGACGATGGTTTCGTCTCCCGTTGTGTGTATCCTGAGATCCCACCGAAGGTGGAATATTCCCTCACCGAACTTGGAGAGAGTTTTATGCCCATACTTCAAAAAATTTCAGAGTGGAGTGAGACACATCTTCAACCGAAAGCGAATGAGATACACATGCCATGCTGCAGTTACAAAAAAGAATGAAAAATATTTTTTTTATTATTCGGAGTGATAATGTGATAGTGGTTCAATGGTGATTTTGTTCGATTTCATTGATTCGATTGCCTGAACTGCTGCTTCTGCACCGAAAATGGTCGTGATGTAAGGGATGCTGTAATCGATTGTTGCCCGCATAATCCGAAAGTGATCAACCCGGGCATTTTTGTCACCCGGAGTGTTGATGACCAGATCAATATCTGCGCCTCGTATCATATCGATGATGTTCGGTGACCCTTCCTGCACCTTTCTGACCAAGTTCATCACTATGTTGTGCTGTTCAACGAACTTCACCGTTCCTTCCGTTCCATAGAGATTAAGGCCTAAATCTGCAAGTTTTTGAACAATCGGGAGAATTTCGTTCTTCTGCTTATCGGTGACGGAAACGAACACATTTCCTTCCAGCGGGAGTTTGTTATCTGCTGCCTGGCTGGCCTTGTAGAAAGCGCGTCCAAAATCATAGTCAATACCTATGACTTCACCTGTCGATTTCATCTCAGGACTGAGGATTGGGTCAACACCTGGCAGTCGAGAGAACGGTAACAGGACTTCTTTGACCGCAACGTGTTTAATCTCTTTTTCGTGACATCCCAGATCTGCAAGTTTCATGCCAAGCATCGTCTTTGCCGCAATTTTTGCAAGCTGAATACCTGTTGCCTTCGCGACAAACGGGACAGTTCTGCTGGCACGCGGGTTTGCCTCAAGGACGTAAATAGTGCCGTTGTGCAAGGCATATTGGATATTGATCAGACCGACTACCCCGAGAGATAGTGCAATCTCTCTTGTGTAGTTCTTTACAGTCGCGATTTGTTCTGCGGTCAGCGTCTGGGTCGGAATCACACAGGCTGAATCACCGGAGTGGACACCCGCCTCTTCAATGTGTTCCATGATGCCCCCTATAAAAACTTCGGTTCCGTCAGAAACCGCATCCACATCCAATTCAGTCGCATTGTCGAGATATCGGTCGATTAACACCGGATGTGTGTTTGAAACACGGACCGCTTCTTTGATGTAGATCTTCAGTTCAAGCTCGTCGTGGACGAGCTCCATTGCACGGCCACCAAGAACATAACTCGGTCGAACCAGAACTGGGTAGCCAATTTTCCTTGCAACCTCATAAGCCTCCTTCTCGGAGTATGCCGAACCGTTTGCTGGTGATGGAATGTTGTTTTTTTCCAATAGCACGCTGAATCGGTTTCTATCCTCGGCAACATCCATGTTCTCAGGGCTGGTTCCCAGAATTTTGGTCTTGAGATCGTATCTCTTGATTTCTTCCTGAATCGGGATGGCAAGGTTGACTGAATTCTGACCTCCGAACTGCACCATCACTCCATCATAGTCGCCTTTGCGTAGGATGTTTATCACATCCTCCAGCTGCATAGG
This sequence comes from Methanocalculaceae archaeon, assembly GCA_031255895.1. Taxonomy (GTDB): domain Archaea; phylum Halobacteriota; class Methanomicrobia; order Methanomicrobiales; family Methanocorpusculaceae; genus Methanocorpusculum. The sequence goes on along the minus strand of JAIRRQ010000006.1, from coordinate 2,833 downwards.
TTCGAAGTACAGCCGATCTGAAGTGTCGAAATCGGTGGAAACTGTCTCTGGGTTGTTGTTGAGGATGTGTACCTCAATTCCCTCCTCACGCAGGGATTTGATCGCATGCACCGTACAATAATCGAATTCGATACCCTGGCCGATTCTGATTGCACCTGATCCGAGAATGAGCACCTTTTTGTTTGGAGTATCCTTCAATTCACATTCCTGTTCCCATGTGGAGTAGTAATACGGTGTTTTTGCCGAAAATTCTGCTGCACAGGTATCTACCATCTTGTAGGTTGGAAGACCTGTGATCTGTTCGATCTTGTAGATGTTCCAGCCGGTTAATTCACGAATCTCTGCATTGGAAAATCCAAATTTCTTTGCGATTTCGACTAATTCTTCAGTCGGGCATTCATGGAGCTCGCGTTCTATGCTCACAACGTGTTGAATTTTTTCTAAGAAGAATGGTTCGATTTGAGTGAGATCGTACACGTCCACAACGGTCATGCCAAGACGGAATGCATCGAATAGTGTGGGGAATCTTTCGTCAGTCGGGCGTGAGAGTATCATCTTGATCTCGTTTAAGTCCGTGTGATGGTGGATGTCAGTGTCGAGGGAACGAAGTGCTTTCTTGAATCCTTCTTCAACAGTCCTGCCGATTGCCATGATCTCACCTGTGGATTTCATTGCAGTGGTGAGTGTTCTGTCAGCGGTCTTGAACTTGTCAAACGGCCAACGGGAGATCTTGACCACAACGTAGTCGACAGCCGGTTCAAAACACGCCGGAGTTGAACCTGTGACAGTGTTTGTGATCTCGTCGAGATGCATGCCAATAGCGATTTTTGCGGCAACGCGGGCGATTGGATAGCCAGTTGCTTTGGACGCGAGAGCTGAGGATCGGGAAACGCGTGGATTGACTTCAATGACTCGATAATCTCCGTTTTTAAAGGCAAATTGGATGTTACAGCCTCCTTGTACGTTGAGTGCCCGAATGATCTTGATTGCAGCTCGGCGCATTACACTGAATTGATCTGCAGTCAGGGTAAGGATTGGTGCGACTACGACAGACTCACCTGTGTGTACACCCATTGGATCGACGTTTTCCATACCGCAGATGATTATACAAGTGTCAGCTGCATCTCGCATGACTTCGAATTCGATCTCGTTCCAGCCTCTGACTGATTCCTCTATCAAGACCTGGTGGACGCGAGACTTGGTAAGGCCGTGTTCAACGATCTTTCTGAGTTCCTCTTTTGTTTCGGCGCTTCCTCCCCCGGATCCCCCTAGGGTGTATGCGGGACGAACGATTGCTGGGAGGCCAACTGTTTCGTATGCCTCATCGAACTGTTCCATCTTGGTTAGAATGAAACTTTTCGGGATTGGTTCGCCGATCTCAAGCATAAGATTTTTGAACATCTCCCGATCTTCTCCGTGGTAGATTGCTTCAAGCGGCGTTCCGAGAATCTGGATGCCGTCGAGGGCACCCATTTCGTAGAGTTCTGCGGTGAGATTGAGGGCGGTTTGCCCACCCATGCCAGAAAGAATTCCATCTGGTTTTTCTTTTTTAATAATTTCGGAGATGATCTCTGTCTTTAATGGTTCGACATAGACTTTGTCCGCAGTTTCAGGGTCTGTTTGAATGGTTGCTGGGTTAGAGTTGACGAGGATAACCTCGATTCCTTCCTCACGGACGGCTTTACACGCCTGACTTCCTGCGTAATCGAACTCTGCAGCCTGTCCGATCTGGATTGGCCCCGAACCAATTAAGAGGACCTTTTTGAGTGTTGGGTTTTTAGGCATCTGGTATTCCTCTGTACATAATGTCATAGATTGGTTTTTCCGCTCCGTCGTGAACTGCATCGTGTTCAGGATGGAACTGCACACAGTACACGCCAAGATCATTGTTTATGAATCCTTCAACGGTATGATCGTTTAAGTTAATACAGGAGATTTCACAACCTTCGGGAAGACTGTTGCCAATCACTGCGTAACCGTGCCCCTGGAACGTGACAGCTACTGAGCCGTCGGAGAATTTTACTGGTTGACTTGCACTGCGATGACCGAGTTTGAGTTTTTCAAACTCACCACCGAGTGCAGCGGCGATAATTTCGGCCCCCAGGCAGATGCCTTGGATTGGGATGATGCCGAGAATATTTTTTGCGGTTTCAACTGCCTTTGCTGCGGCGAAGGGATAGCCTGGGCCATTTGTCAGAAAGAGTGCCAGCGGGCTATCTGCAAGAATGACATCAGCAGGGGTTCCGTATGGATAAATGTAGAGATCTGCTCCACGGTTGTGTAGACTCTGTAGAATGGATTTTCGGCAACCAAGATCAAGAATTGCGATTTTTTTGCCGGGTCCAGGTATATGATATCTCTCTCTGCAAGTGACGTCCGAGATGAGGCTACGAGTTTCCTGTAATGGTGTATTCTGTGCAAGATGGACAGCTTTGTGTCCATCGTTGGAGTCTGTAAGGAGAGTTGCACGCATGACTCCTTCTTCTCTGAGTTTGATGGTGAGCTTCCGGGTGTCGATTCCTTCAATTCCAATGAGTTCGTTCTCCTCAAAATACTCACCAAGGTTTGGTCTGTGCTTAGGGGATTTGCAAAACTCACGGACAATGGTGCCTGCTGCGTGAACTTTGTCGCTTTGAAATTGGTCAGGGTCTGCGCCATAATTCCCCACGAGTGGGTAGCCGAACATTAGTAATTGTCCGTTAATACTCGGATCACTGAGAGCCTCCATGTATCCGTTGGATGCGAGAGTAACTACCAACTCTCCAGTTGCAATTCCTTCAACTCCGAATCCGTTTCCGGTGATGATAGTTCCATCTTCAAGTCCTAAGACTGC